>JBGPMZ010000035.1:0-10199 GCA_041487255.1 Binataceae bacterium (SeqCode)
AATCGATCAGCGTGTATGTCAATGCGACCGCGTTGTCGGTCTGCCACTGCTTCACCGCGCCGAATCCGCCGGGCAACTCGAATGGGATGCGCGTGTAACCTGACTCCGAATCCAGGGACGCCTGCGGATAGTACGGTGACTGCGACGCGCCGTAGCTGGCCGCCGCGGCGCGCGCCACTTCCCAAGCGCGGCGCGTGCGAGGGTTGTTGCGCAGCGCAACATCTATTAGCGCGGAAAGATCGTAGGGCCGTCCCGATGCTGTCGGCGAAGCGATGGCCGTCGCCGCCGAGCTTTGCGGTGTAGCGTGCCGGCGCGCGATCGCCGGAGGCGGTTCCCATTCGCGCTGTGCGCTGGCGGGTGCGAATCTATCGGGCGACAGTTCCGGTCGATCGGTGATCGTGTTACATCCCATGACCGAAAGAAGCACAGACGCAATGACGAGCGTGCCACTCGGCAGCGGAGTCTTGCGCGCAGGCTTATGAATCGCGATTCGCACGACTAGACCGCCGATGCTCGCTCGCCTGGCGTGATGCGCGACAGTTGCTCCGAAAGCTCGCCGGCGAGAACGGTCAGCCGCCGGGAATTTTCCATTTCTGCGAGCAACGTGCGGCGCTGCTGCACTGATAGAGACGAAATGGCGGCGAAGTTGTCGGCGGCGATCTCGCGATCGAGAGTCGCCAGAAGATCTCGCGCGCCCACCTCATCCCAACGCGGAATGGATCGACGGATACCTGGCGGGCGACGCCTCACAAAGTCCAGGCAGTCGCGGAAAAGATCCGCCAGCATGGCGCCGAACTGCATGCGGGCCGCATCGAATACACGCGTTAGTGGCGGAGTTTCAATCAGGTTGAGCGCGGCGGCGGCGCTGGCGAGGCGATGCGAGATGCGCCGCAGGGTGCCGACCGTTTCGATGATGGCGTCGGGATCGACGATCGAGCTGCGGCCCTCGATGCGTGCATCGTCGGCGATTTCAAGCAACTGGCTGAGCGTCTTGGCGGAATTTATCTCGATGGTGTCGATTTCACGATTGCTGAGGCGGCGCACGCCGCCCGGCATTAGCGACAGAATTGCCTCGAGCATTTTCTCCATCCGTGGAACCATCGAGTCGCCCGCGTATTCCGGCGCGAGGATCAGAAACACCAGCGCGACGACGATCACGCCAAGAAAGATTCCCAACAGCCGGTAGAGCGGTTCGTAGACCTGAGCGCTGGGGCTGAGCGCGACAAACACCAGCGCGAAAGTCGTGCCGGCCTGCTTGCCAGCGTATCCCAACCCACCTCCGCTGAGGCCGACATACGCGGCAACGTAGAACATGATGAAGGCCACAATCATGTAGCTCACGACGGTCTCGAAGTTCGGCGACGACACGATGATCGCGGCTAGCGCCAGCACGCCGCCAAGCGCCGCCCCGGCGAAGCGCAGGATCATCTTGTGGAGCGACCCGCCGTAAGTCGGGACCCCGGCGATCATGACGGTCAGAATGATGGTCTTTAGGTCTGCTCGCTGAGCTGTCATAGCCACCACGAACGCCAGCGCCATCGCTATCGCGAGCTTGATGCAGTAGCGAAGGTTTGCCGGATCGCTCCGCGCCGCAAAAATATTCCGGGCGGCGATCTTGGTAGCCGAATCGCGCAGTGCGATCGGCGGATGGCGAAACAGGCGTGCAAGCCGCTGCAATCCGATGATGAACGCGCTCATGTTGCTGAGTTCATCGGCGCGCACATTGGTGATGAATTTCGAATGCAGCTCCGTGATGCGCTCATTGAGTGCGACAAGCGCGTTCTCGATCGGTGTCACCGTGTCGGGCGGATCGACATTGTAGAAGTCGTCCACAAAGTGCGCAGCCTGAGTAGTCAGGCCGGTATCGATAGCGCGGAGTGCGGATTCGATCTCCGGCTTGACCCATTCGCGAATCGCTCGCGGAACCGCCTCGCGGGTGATTCCCAGCAGACGCTCGATCTCAAGTCGGCGGCGTTCGTTGCTGGAAACTCCGCCGAGCAGCAGCGCGTGGCGGCGCGGAGTCAGGTTTTCCTGATCCGCGCGCGACAACAGCGAAAGATGAAGGCTGAGCGCGCCAGCTATGGACGGCGGAGGCAACCGGAGTGCGCCCTTGGGATCGAGATACGCGCGCCCGACCAGCGCGAGCCGCTTCCTCAATGCGTGGGTGCTCTCTGCCAACAATTGCAGCAAGCGAGCATCAGCAGGATCGGGCCAGAGCACGTTGTCGAAGAGCATCACCAGTCCGAACGCGACGCACATTCCGCCGAAGGTGTACCCAACCGACCATCCAAAGTACTTCGGATCGAAGATGATGATGAAGAAGGTCGTGAGGAAGACGACCTCGATCATCCGCCATCCGTTAGTCAGCTGCGCATCGGTGAAATAGTAACTCCACGCCGCGGCGGTGAGCGAAAAGAGCGGCACCAGGAGCCACGGCGTTTCCACCAGGCTGCCTGCCAGCGGTACAGAAATGGCGAGGGAGATCGCTGAGACTGCGATGAGACCTATGCCTTTCGCCGGAACCATCATCGCGGCGGGCGCCGAGATAAGCGACCACAGGACATAGGCGCCGATCGGCTCGTCGATATGCATCGCCGCGGACAGACCCGCGCCAACGGCGGCGATGAGTGCCATTCGTATCGCGGTGCGTACGCGATGCGGATTGGAGGCAAGCTGCTGCGTCAGCGAAAGAACCGCATTGTCGAGGCGCGCGCGGATCACATCAAGCGGCGACAAGGATGGCCTTATCTGGACGTTCGGTGCGGGAGCGGCGGCCATGTTCAATGAGCTCCCTGCACGGTCACCACCGCGGTTGCTCCCATCCTGAACGGGCGTTCAGGATCCCGATCCTCCAGGGTGATTCGCACCGGAAAGCGCTGCGAGAGCCGAACCCAGTTAAGCGTCGGTTCCACTTGCGGCAGACCGGCGACGCTGGCGCCGTTGTCCTGATACAGCGCCCATCCGACACCCTGCACGCGTCCGCGAAACAGGTGATTTGGATAGCTGAGGAGAAACACTTGGGCGCGCATTCCCGGGCGGATGTGATCGAGGAAATTCTCACGGAAGTTGGCGAGCACGTACCAGGTCCGGTTGTCTACGAGGCTGATTACTTCCTTGCCCTCGTTGGCGTACTGGCCGACCGCGATGTTGAGATTGGTGACGTACGCGTCGAAGGGCGCCTTCACGTAGCAATACTCGACATTCAGATTGGCGTCGTACCGCGCGGCCTCCGCGGCCTTGCGCCGCGCATTGATGTCGCCGAATTGGCCGAGATCGTTCTCCGCCTTGCGGACCTCACTCTTCGCACTCTCGACCGCGGCTTGCGCGGCGGCGAGCCGGCTCTTAGCGTTAAAAACATCGTTGGCAGTGACGAAATGCCTGGACAGCAGCGGCACGATACGATCGACGTACTGCTTGTCGTACGAGACATCGGCTTCGAGCTGGGACTGGCGCGCTCTGGCCGATGCGATCGACGCGCCGAGTCCCTGGATATCGAGATTGGTCAGGGTGAGCCGTGCCTGCGCCGCATCCAGCACCGACTTGTACGGACGCGGATCGACGACGAACAGTAGATCGCCTCGCTTCACATGCTGGTTGTCATGAACCAGCAAATCGACGATCGGCCCGCTGACGTGTGGCGCGATTCCGACGATATTGGCGCGCACGTACGCGTCGTCAGTCCGGGGATACAAATAGTAGAGGCGCGCGACGATCAGTCCGAAGGTGATTGCGCCGGCGACTATCGCCGCGCCTACCACCCGTCCCGCTATCGCAAGCGCCAGGTTTCCTCGATGGGGTGCGTCCGCATCCGCCACTTTCCCCTCCTCAAATCCTGTTGAAGAAGATGAGGTAGAAAGCGCATCCAATCAAGAAGGCGAGGCATGGGTAGATGATGATTCGGGGACCAAGATGAGGTTCGATTCCGATTGCAATGAGTAAAGGCCGAATCCCCGCGGCGGCTATCGCGCCCACGATTGCGCACAGCATCCAGGCCGGGAAGTTGGCGCCCGCGATATTGACGATCGGATCGCATCCGGGAAGTGCAAGCGCCGCCAATACGCCCGATGTTGCGAGCAATGACCGCTGGAATTCCTGCCCTTTCCTCACTGCGGCAACGATAGCGCGAATCCTATCCTGACCCAATCCTGGTACACCGGAGACTAGATCATCGGCTTCGCGATTCAGAAGAGATATTGAGAGCGGAACTGTGTGGGAATAACGCTCTCTCGAACCGTCACCATCTCCTGCTTGCCATTTGCATTCTCAAATCTGAGGAGGCCGGCAATGAACTGCTGCGGATCGCGGAGCGGAATCAGCCGCTCGTCGCTCAGAACCGCGCTCGACATCTTGAGGGTAAGCTCTTTAGTCTCGCCAGGCGCGATAGGCGTGTTAGGCTCGACTTCGAGCCGGCCCACATATTCATGAGGACCCGCTTTGGCCTGTTCTTCGGGGCTGCCATTGACGAAGGTGGCCATCGCCATGATGTACTGTTTAACACTGATAGGACTATCGTTTGTATTCTTGACGCTCACCTTCATTAGGAGCGTGTCGGTGCCATCGTCGTAGGTCGCGCCGGCGGGCTCTACTATAGCCATCTTGTCACCCGAGGAAATGAACTTGGGCGCGAACCAGTCAGTCTGCTGAGGTAGCCTGACGGGATACTTGGTTGCCATGTAGGTCCACCCGACTACCAGCATTGCCATAGTTATGCCGGCCAGAACATTCATCCACACATGATCTCTTGGCGTGATGAGACCGATGTCGGGTGCATCATCATTGACCGGAAGCTGCAAGGTCACCGCAAGATTAGTGACGGTTCTCTTCGAGAGCGTCCAGTACAGCATCCAGGCAACGCCTATCAGAAATCCGGCAAACGACCACCACCAGACGAAACTTCCCTCATAGGTATTGAGATTGATGGTCTGCCCACTGAGCAGCGTTACCGGGAACGTGAATCCTGCGGCACTTGGCTGAACGGTTACCCATTCGCCCGGGCCGACAAGTGTGCCAGTGCCCTCGACTGCGATCCCGGGATGGACATGCCAACGCCCGGGGTTGCGCCCGAGCATGACCATTTTGAACTGGTAGATGCCTCCCTTTTCGACGAAAAACGACCCCGGTGCGGCTTGTCCGTTGACGGTCCGATCCTGCAGAGCAAATACCGGCCCGGGCACGACCGGTGTTATGTAAGCCTTACTCGGAGGATCGAGCGTGTACGGCCAGGTCTCGAGAATTCTCACCGTACCTGTGATGGTCACCGGTTGTCCGACTTGAATCTCGGTGGGCAAGATCTTCACGTCATAGAAGGCTGTGGTCAGGTCCTTGAGGAAAGGCTCGTCACCAGCTTCACCGTGAGCAAATACTTTCGGAACGCTGAGCGTACAGGCGAACAGCGCCAAGACAACACCTAGCACAAGCCGCTTATACATCGCTCGCTTTCCTCCCGGCTCCCGATACACCGCTCGCGCGATTGGTCACGACCTTCCGCAATTGTGAAGTCTTCGCCGGAGAGGCTGGTTTGTCGGATCGCCTCATTGCGCGCCGATCTTCATTGCTGCTCATCCTTCGCCCTTCAGGAGCATCGCCGGAGTTCCTGCCCTTTGAGGCTGGCCACAGAACAACGATCCAATAGCAAACGAACGCCAGGGCCGCCGAGGTGAACAGTGGCGGCCCTAAATCATCCGGCCCCGCCATGCCGCCGTGCGCATGCGCGATGGAAGTAGTGCCCACAAGGGTTAGGAGGATACCTAGTCCTCGCCGGAACAGCCGCGATTCGAGTTGTCTTCCGCGGAAATTCATGGACATCGCCTCAGACCGTTTTTATGTATCGTCGAATTGGCCATACCGCGAGGTATCTTCCGATGAACTGGCCTATCCAGTAGCCAAGCACGGCCAAGGTTCCTCCGAACAACAGCGAAACATACTGCGTTTCTCCCAGGAAGCTGCGCAGCGCGCCTCGTTCGATGTGGCGCAGATACTCAGGCGTCTGCGATCTGATGTAGACGATGCCCTGGACGTCGGCGACAGTGAGCACATGGTTCATGAAATGAGCCGGCTGTAGAAAGGGCGCGAGGGGAATGTAGTTAAACCCCCACACCAGAAACGCCCAAATCGGTCCTCCGATCAGCGACGTAAGTATGAAGCTCTTGGTCTTCATGAGCAGCCAGTCAAGAATTATGGCGGCACACACCGTGGAAATCGGCCAAACGAAATTCAGCGGATAGCTCTCAGCCACGTGCCATTGAAAGTACCGTCCTACCCACGCCGCCATGAAGAAGCATACTGCGGTGTAGGTTGCACCGGTTGGGAAGCGCCAGGCAGCCCATTGGATGTACTGCAGCGCCGAGGGGATGATGATTGTGGCAAAGGCTGTTATGACTGGCCACCATTGCGGATCCTTCCAGTCGGTCCAGAAGTCCCAGTCACCGGCGAACAGTTGCTTGGTGATGTCTGCCGCGCCCGCGACGATGAAAATCGCGGTGACCCAGAACACCAGATCCCACTTACGATCGATCCACTTGTACTGCTTTTGCAATAAGGCGCGAAGCTCGAGGCGCTTCTGCCTCTCCGCCGGCGTTGCAGGTGTTGCCGCCATTGCTGTTTGCCTCGTGAGATCTGAGTCAGTCTGCGATCGCGTGCGTCTGTCGCGGCGCCTGCGTGTTCTCTTCTTCTTCAGCCTTCTCTATTTCATAGAGCCGCAGGATTGTCTCACCCCATACTGCAAACATCCCGCTGGCCAACCAGCCGTAGGCCACAAAGGGCCAATGGAACGGTACCGCAAAGAACTCTTCCGAGAGCCAAAGGCTGTGACCCCATTCGTTGAATGCGACCTCCATGCACTCCAAAACCGCGGCCGCAATCAGAAGGAAGAACGACCAGGGAAAGCCTTTGTCACGGCTGTAGAGTGCGGGTATTCGGGCGTTGCCGTAAATATAGGCGCCTAGCGCTAGCACCACCGAAAGGGGAAAGAAGAAGTAAAACATCGGGATATGAGTCGGCGTTAGGGCGGTGTCGCGAACCAGAGTCTGATGCCATGCTCCATCCCAGTTCGGCCAGAAGCTCGCCTCGATGTAGATGGAAAGACTGGTTACACCGATGATGCTCCACAGCACAGCAATTCGGCGAACTTCCTCAGCGCGGGAAAATGGCTGGGTAGCTATTTCACGGCCGGTTCTTATCAGCCAGCCGTACCAGATTCCTGTGAACACGCCCAGCGTGATCAATTCGCCCCAGAACAACGAACGATAGTACAGAGTGAACTCGGGGCTTGCGGAGTTAAGTCCGGCCGAAAATGCGAACTCGTAGTCCCAGAACCACAGAAATATGTTAGCAGCCATCACGAGAGCGCTGCCCCAGAATAGCGATCTCCAACCTACTCCCCAGTCGGTCGGGTTCCCCACGCGGCCGGCAGCCGACGAACCATTCTCGAAATCACTCTGTAGCTTTTGAGCCGTCTGTGGTTGAGCCATCTGCACTACTCCCCGATCAGCGCTATGAGGCTAATCTGAAGACTTTCCCGTTCAATTTCAAGGTTCAAGGTCCCAGGTCTAAGCAATTGTTGCGCGCTCATTACGAAGCCTTCCCCTGTCCCAGCGTGTTCCTTATGTGAGCCACCACCGCCGCAGAATCCATCACCATCCCTTGATACTCATGCTTCTGGCGGCCATCGGGGCCCAGCAAAAAGACTCGCGTGATGTGGTTAGGAGAGCCGTCGGGGAGTGGATCGTTATTGACGCCGAATGCCTTGATCACTTGATCCACGTCCTCGGGCTTGCCCGTCACGAACAGCCATCCCTTCATATCGGCTTGACTATCGCGTGCGAGTTTGAGTAGCTCTGCGGCAGTGTCGTGAGTTGGATCGTTAGTCACCGACAGAAGCACCACTCCCGAACCTAGTTCGGACCCGAGACTATCGGCCACTTGCCCAAACTTGTTCACAAGGTTGGAACAGACGCCCGGACACCCTATGTGAATGAAATCGAGAAGGACCACCTTTCCTTTGAGCGACCCCAATGAAATAGGATTCCCGTGATCATCGATCACTTGAACGTCAGGCAACGAGGCGGCGGCCCGGCGTGCTTCGCGGTGGCACGCTGCGGACAACAACAAGCAGCCGGCGAGAATGACCCCAATTAAGGACGAACGCGTTCTCGATCCAGATACCCGGCGCGCAGGCCGCGACGACGGGCTCACCGATCTGGGCGACTTGGCGTCGACCACTTCCAGTGTGGGTTGTTCTTGAATTGAACTGAGGTAGTAGCGAAGCATCGAAATCGCGATCAATGCTAAAACAGCCAGGACGCCTAGCGTCGGTACAATCAGTGGGCGATACCACGCTGCCACTCTGATCGGAAACGAAAGCACCTGCTGCGCCCCGCCCTCGCCGAGCGAAATCTGCGTAACATACGAACCACCGCCATCGAGCATCACTTGAGCGTCGGCCACGCCGCGACGATAGATCTTCGGTGCTATCGATAGCACTCTCCGCCGAGGCTCCGATTCCTGACTCGCGAGGACCTGCACACCCAAGGGCAGTTGCCGCAGTTCGTCACCCAGAACATCGACCACCAGAACGGTATTTCCAGCACGCGGAACCTGATCGCAATATTCGGCGTCAGGATCGAACTGCGGCTGGTAGAGGGTGATGTGGACCAAAGAGCTTCCAATCTTCCGCTCGCAAGGATCATTCGGCCCGCCAAATCGATGCGCGGAGGCCACACCTTGCAGGAGCCATCCGACGGCGCCCGTCAGGGCGATGCATTTCAAGAGCTGTAGCCGCGCGCGTTCCATTAGCTAATCATCAGATGTTCTGCTTTCCGCACTGTTCGCCAATGTAGTCGGCCTGCCGCATCGCCAAGGTCACGATCGTTAGGGTCGGATTCTCAGCGGCGCTCGTCGTGAACTGACTCCCATCCGAAATGAATAGATTCTTGAGGTCGTGGGTTTGTCCCCATTTGTTACAGACCCCGTCCCCAGGCTTCTCGCTTTGGCGACAGGTACCGAGGTTATGCGTTGAGGGATAAGGAGGAACCTCGATCGTGCGAGTTGCGCCAACTGCCTGGTAAACCGCCGCACCTTTCTTGAAGGCGTAAGTGCGCATCGCAAGATCGTTCGAATGATCGTCGTAATGGACGTTAGGTATAGGTAGTCCGAATTTGTCTTTCTCGGTAGGATGGAGCGTTACCGCATTCTTCTCCTGCGGCATATCCTCGCCGACGATCCACATCGCCGCCATGTTGGGGTACTGCTCGAGGACATTGGTGTAGTCTGGCCCCCACGCGCCGGGATTCAAAAACGCGGCCGTAAACGGCAGGCCTAGCGAAATAGTCTCCATCTCGAAGCCGCCGGTGAAGCCGCGCTTAGTGTCCATGACCGACTCATCCTGAATGATGCCGGCCATGACCGTACCGCGATAGAAATGCACCGGCTTCTTGAAAACGCCAAACACCGACCCGGTAGTATGGCGCATATAGTTCTTTCCGACTTGGCCTGATGAATTCGCCAGCCCGTTCGGAAAAGTCGAGGACGAAGAGTTAAGCAGCAAGCGCGGCGTCTCGATGGAATTTCCGGCCACGCAGACAACCCTGGCCTTCTGTAGTTGATGGTGCCCGTCTTTATCAGCATACAAGACGCCCGTCGCCTTGCCGTTGGAATCATGCTGGATTTGCGTGACCATCGACTCAGGACGCAAATCGAGCTTGCCAGTCGCGTCGGCTTTGGGAATCTCCGTATAGAGCGTCGACCATTTCGCGCCGGACTTACATCCTTGGAAGCAGAAACCTAGCTGCCAGCACCCGGAACGACCGTCGCGAGGTCGGCTGTTAATCGCCATCCTGCCGGTATGCACGGTCTTGTACCCGACGCGCGTCGCGCCGTTGTACATCACCTTAAAGTTGTTGTTGCCAGGAAGTCCGGGAATGTCGTTGGTCCGAGTCACTCCCATCTTCGACTCGGCCTTGGCATAGTAAGGTTCTAGCTCTGCGAGAGTCAGTGGCCAATCCAACAAGTTCGCACCGTCGATCGCTGAGTAGTGCGTCCTGGCCTTGAGCTCGTGCTCCTGCAACCTAAGCGAGGCGCCTGCCCAATGTGTCGTAGTGCCTCCCACGGTCTTGCAGATCCACGCCGGCAGATTGGGGAAGTCCTTCGCGATGCGCCAATTTCCCGATGTGGTGCGCTTGTCCAACCATGCGAGCTGGTTG
>JBGPMZ010000036.1:0-10163 GCA_041487255.1 Binataceae bacterium (SeqCode)
CTTCTCGTCGACGTTCATGGTGCATCCGGGCGCCTGTTCGCCGTCGCGGAGCGTGGTGTCGAAGATGCGGACGTAGTCTTCCTGTTGTGGCGCGGGACTCGAGTTGCTCATCTACATTGCCTCCGTCTTTTGACCCAAGGTCGGGGAGCGGCGAAGGAGCCTGGGCGGCAAAAAAGGAAACGCCCTGGGCGGCTTCTTCGGCCCACCGCCCAGGGCGCTCATCTCAGATTTTTCAGCCTTCGTTAGGCCTGTTCCTCGACGCACCCGGCGTGGGCCCCGGTAAGGGCCAGGCTAAGCAGCAGTCCGAGGAGCAGGTTGCGACTCATAGTAGAGTTATTTGTAGCGATGGTTGCACCATCAGTCAATGGTACACGCGGCTAATGAGCTTCCGGATACTGCGTGGAAGGTGCGCTGGACATGGCTTTCGCGCGCGGGTGCTCTTCATCGGCAGAAGGCGCGTCGTCGTGCTCGACGTACGCGGTTGTATGAATACCGGTGGGACCGATCTCTTCGGTCACGCATCCCGACAATGCCGAAGCAGTGATCGCTGATGAGGCGAGAAGAGCGAGCATGATGGCGCGCCTCATGCGGGTCAGACTCGATGTTGATCCGGCTCTTCATGGAGGCCGCCGGTACGCTTACCGTTTATGGCTGGGGCCGCTTCTTTCCCGTTGGTGGCAGGAACGGGATGAAGAACCGGGACTTTGGGCTGCATCTCCTCGCCGCGCAGCATCAGGAACGGTCCGGAAAGAACGAACGCGGCCGCCAGAACGAAGGCGGTCAACTGCGGGAGCGCAAAAAGCAGCGCGGCCGTCATCAGCACACCGATGGTCAGTTCGACCGGCGCGCGCTTGTGAACAGTCATGGTTTTGAAGCTGGGATAGGGGACGCGCGAGATCATCAGTAGGCCGAGCGCCAGGGTGATCGGCGCCATCGCCGTGGTCAGAGCGCGCGGTGAGGCGAGTTCGAAGTAGCTGTAGGCGAGAGCAGCGCCGGCGATCATCGCGGCAGCGCCTGGTATCGGCAGACCGACGAAACGGCTCTTGTCGACGCTGTCGGTCTGGATGTTGAACCGGGCAAGCCGCAACGCGCCGCATACCACGAACATCCCGGCGATGACGATTCCGATTCCATTGAGCGGTTTGAGCGCCCATGTGTAAGCGAGACATGCGGGAGCCACGCCGAATGCGACCACGTCGGACAAGCTGTCGTACTCGACGCCGAACTCGCTCGAGGTGCGGGAGGCGCGCGCGACGCGGCCGTCGAGACCATCGCAAACGAACGCGATGGCGATCATCACGGCAGCGACCTCGAAGTGTCCATCGATTGAGGAGACGATGGAATAGAAGCCCGACAGCAGCCCGAGGGAAGTGATTGTGACTGGAAGCAGGAATACGCCGCGACGCAAGGGAGCCACCACCTTTTTGCGTTGTTGTCTAATCCGGCCGGAGATGAGACGCATCCGCGCACCTTGGCGCAGGTCGCGGGCAGTTTCATGATTTGCGCTCATTGTGCGAGTTCTCCAATAACGGTTTCCCCGGCGAGCACGCGCTCACCCACCGCGACGCTGACGCGATAGTCGGGAGGGATGAAATGGTCGACCCGGCTACCGAACATGATGAGTCCGATGCGTTGCCCCAGCTCGATTTTGTCGTGGGGATGCACGCGGCAAACGATACGCCTGGCCAAGTAGCCGGCGATCTGCATGATGCCGTGACGCCTTCCAACCGCGTCGCGGAAAATGATCAGATTTCGTTCGTTGTGAATGCTAGCGTCATCGCGAAACGCGGCCAGAAAATCGCCCGGAGTATGCTCGACCATCGCAACCTCCCCGCTTACGGGCGCGCGATTGACATGGACGTTGAGGGGCGACATAAAAACCGAGACGCGATGGTAAATGGTCTCGCGGTCGCCGGGAAGAGTGCATTGGGAAACGTCGGTGACCTTGCCGTCAGCCGCGGAAATCACCACGCCCTCGGTACGTTCAGGATAGCGCTCCGGATCACGGAAGAACGAACCTACCGCGGCAGCGAGCAGAATCAGCGGAACTCCGAGGATCGGGAAACCAACAAGAAGGAGAAGCAGCCCGGCAAACAGGATACCGAAAGCGAGCTTCCCGCCCTCGGGTGCGAGGCCGATCGATTGCGCCAGCTTACCCATCCAGCGTTAATTATAAGGCTTTTTCGACAGAAGTATTCGCAGTGGATCTTCGATGAATGTTCGCTTCGAGTTTCAGCGGATCCAGGTTTCAACCTTGAGTCCCGGCACACGCCGAAATTCTCTGGCGTTGTTGGTGACAAGCGGAAGATCCTCGTGCAGCGCATGCGCCGCAATGAGCATGTCGATGGCGCCAATCGGGGTTCCGCGCCGTTCGAGATGTGCGCGCACTGAACCGAATATGCGGCCTGCCGAAGCTGGCCAATCGAGTAACGTGGCCCGCGACAGAAAGGCAGCTAGCGCGAGTTGGTTTCGCAGCCGCAATTGCGACTTCATCACTCCAGCCCAAAGTTCGCCGGCAACAATTCCAGAGACCGCAACCTCGGACGGGTCGAGTGACTCGAAGCGTCGGCGGAGCGCCGGAGGACGCCGTTGCATCACGTAAACGCACATGTCGGTATCGAGCATCAGACGCGGCACTTACCAACCCTTGATCGGTTTTGGAGGAGGGTCCGGTAGGTTGGTCGGAAAATCGTCTGACAAGCGGGGTGCATTCTCCCAATAATCCGCCCACGTGGGCCAAACACGTTTGTCGCGGGGCGTCAGGATGAGCTTCTTGCCTTTGCGCTCGATGAGAACCTCGTCAGTGTCGAAGCGGAACTCCTTGGGGATCCGCACCGCCTGACTGCGCCCGTTCTTGAATACCTTTGCGACCTTGGTTGCCACAGTTGATATATACCATTGATACATCTCACATGCGACGTTTCGAAAGAAGAAGGGCGCGGCATCGATGATGCCACGCCCGTTACGTTCGAGATCCTTCGAAGACTCAGGATGACTCCTCGCCTTCGGCTGCGGAGTCAGTTGCGCGACTTGTCAACCAATCGATCGCTCGCCAGCCATGGCATGAAGGAGCGTAGCTTCCGTCCCACTTCCTCGACCGGATGATGCTCGCCTTCCTTGCGCAACTCGCGGAAGTGCGGGCTGCCGGCGCGATGCTCGTTCATCCATTCGTTGGCGAATTTGCCCGAGCGGATGTCCGCGAGGATTTGCTTCATCGCTTTGCGCGAATCCTCGCCGACAACTTTCTTGCCGCGCGTCATGTCGCCGTACTCGGCAGTGTTGCTGATCGAGTAGCGCATGTTGGAGATGCCGCCCTCGTAAATCAAATCGACGATCAGCTTCACCTCATGCACGCATTCGAAGTACGCCATCTCGGGTGCGTATCCGGCCTCGACCAGGGTCTCGTAGCCGGCGCGAATCAGCTCCGTCAGCCCGCCGCATAGCACCGATTGCTCGCCGAAGAGATCGGTTTCAGTTTCCTCTTTGAATGACGTCTCGATCACAGCGGCGCGCGCGCCGCCGATCGCCGCGCCATACGCGAGGCCGATCTTGCCGGTGTCACCCGAGGGATCCTGCTGCACCGCCAGCAGACAGGGAACGCCACGTCCCTTCGCGTATTCGGAGCGGACCAGATGGCCCGGGCCCTTGGGCGCGATCATGAAAACATTGGCGTCTTTGGGAGGCTTGATGAAGCCGAAATGGATGTTGAAGCCGTGGCCGAAGGCCAGGTATTTGCCGGGCTTGAGCGCGGGCGCGATTTCCTTTTCATAGATTTCACTGCCCTGCTCATCCGGCACCAGCATCATGATGATGTCGGCTTCCTTCGCCGCATCGATCGTATCGAGCACCTGGAGGCCGTTTTTTTCGGCCTTCTCGATGCTCGCGCTGCCCTTGCGAAGGCCGACGCGCACGTCCATGCCGCTGTCGCGCAGATTGAGCGCATGCGCGTGTCCCTGGCTCCCATAGCCGATGATCGCGATCTTCTTGCCACGAAGAAGGCTCAGGTCGGCGTCGCGATCGTAGTAGACTTTCATGATGGTTCTCCTGCCTTTTGCGCCGGGCGCCGATTGTGATTTTCGTTGGCCTGAACCGATCGCGCCATCGCGATCTTGCCCGAGCGGACGATCTCCTTGATTCCGAGCGGGCGGACCAGCGCGATGAACGCCTTGATTTTCTCTTCGTCGCCGGTGAGTTCGACCGTGACCGCGTTGCGGCCGATATCGACCAGGTGCGCGCGAAACGCGCTGACGATCAGATCGAGTTCCGAGCGCGTGCGCTCATCGACCGCGACCTTGACCATCACCATCTCGCGGTCGACGATGTCGACGCCCTGATAGTCCGTGACCTTGATCACGGAGACCAGCCGGTTCAGCTGCTTGTTGATTTGCTCGAGAATCGTGTCGTCGCCGGAGGAGACCAGCACGATGCGCGAGACCGTCGGATCGAGTGGATCCTCGTTGACGGTGAGCGACTGGATGTTAAAGCCGCGGCCCGAAAATAGACCGGCCACGCGGGCCAGCACGCCGAATTCGTTTTCGACCAGAACCGATATTGTGTGGCTTGGCATTCGGTGGTGTTCTAGCTCTCATGGCCGGATCCGCGGCTCAATGTGCCTCGTGATGGTCCTGATGACGATGCAGCATTTCCATCAACTTGTCTTTGGAGGCCAGCTTGAGCTTTTGGATGCGCTTTTTTTCGAGTTCCTCTTCGGTGCTTAAGTGGATTTTATCGCGGAAGGCTTCCAGTTGATGCTTGAGCTCCTGGTGTTCGACATACAGGGCTCGCATCTGGTCGTCGTGAGTCATCAATTGCTGGATGATCTCTTCGTCTCGTCGCTCCATGGGCTCTCCTTGGCGGCGGCAACTGGCGGTGCCGCCACGGGTTTGAACGTGGCCTCGGCAGTGCGCACATATAACGGTTCGAGGGTCGCAGGCGTATCTATCTCGCCGCGCGATATCCTCTCAACCGCCAATGCCGCGACGTATCGGCCGCGCGAGTTAAGCTCCACCCCTTCCAAAACTGTGGATCGTATTCCTCGCTCGTTGAGTAACAACGATGCTTCCTTTGCTTTCGAGTCTCCTATCAATATAACGCCATCCGAAAGCTCTGGGAAAAGGTTCTCTAACCTTATTACCAAGGGTTGCGAAATTTTGTCCAGCCGATCCGCCCCGGCTCGGTAAAGATTTGCGTAGACCTCGCCCTTGCGGGCGTCGAAGATTGGGCAGACCAGCGTCCCCTCGGATGGCGAAGCTTTCTCGAATGCCACGAGCGCCAGACAATCAAACGTGGGAATACCAATCAAGACGCATCCTAGCGCGAGGACCAGCCCCTTCGCGTAGGCCATCCCGACCCGCAGCCCGGTGAAGGACCCGGGTCCGATGCCCACCCCAATGCCGTGCAAATCGTGCAGCTTTAGGCCGGCCTTTTCCAGGACTTCGGCCACTGCGGCGGGAAGTTCCGCGCCGTGCGAGGCGGCCGAACGCGAATGCTCGGCCACCACCTTTCCATGCGAGACGACTGCCAGGGATGCGGTTGCGCTCGCAGTATCCAGCGCGAGCACCGGGCCGACCCCGGCGCCCAGTTCGAAGAGTCGCTCAGCCCTGAACAATTCGCGAGATGTCATTGAAAATGACGAACGCCATCAAGGCCACCAGCAGCAGAAGTCCCACTTGAAGCGCCATCTCGCGAGTCCGAAGTTTCAGCGGCTTGCCGCGCAGTCCCTCGAAGGCGAAGAACAGCAGATGCCCGCCATCGAGCAGTGGCACCGGTAGCAGATTGATGATGCCAAGCTGAAGGCTCAGCATCACGGTGAACATCAACACCGCCGAGAGTCCCTCATGCGCCTGCTTGCCGGCCATCTGCGCAATCATGATGGGGCCGCCCATCGCCTGGCGCACTGGGGTCGAGCCGTTGACGATCTGCCAGATGCCGATCGCCAGCGTTGCCGTCAACTCTACCGTTTGGGTAACTCCGCGTTGGACCGCCTCGATGGGGCCGTAGCGTTCGGTGATCTCGTCGCCGCGCGGAAGCACGCCGATGATCCAGGTTGGAACCTTGGTGCCATAGACGGTCGGCTCATCTTCGCGCTTGGGCTGGATGAGGAGTTCCTGACGCACTGCCGAGGATCCGCTCCCACGCTCGACTCCCAATTTGATCGGCACGCCATTTCCGCTTTTGACCGCGCCGGAAAACTCGTTCCAGGTTTCGATCGTCACGCCGTTGACTGACACGATGTGATCGCCGGTGCGCAGTCCGGCCGCGAACGCAGGCAAGCCTTCTTTAGCCTGACCGACCACCGGCAGCAGCGTTGGCACACCCCATAGAAAAACGATCGTCATCAAAATCGGCGCGAAGATGATATTCGAGAGCGGGCCGGCGAGGACGATCGCGAAGCGCTTCCACAGGCTTTGCGTTGGGAAGGAGCGTTGCTCGAACGATTTCTTCAGCGCCGCGCTCGGGTGCTCGGCGAGGTAGGCCTGGGCGTCGGCAACCGAATCGCGCGCATTGATCTCGCGCATCACGTCGGCTTCTTCAGGTTTCAACTCGCGTCCGGCAACTTCAATAACCCGCGCAACCGCAGCGCCAAGCCGTTTCGCGAGCGCAAGGATCTTCTCATCGGGATCGTTGGAGGGAAGACTCCAGCGGTAATTTTCCGCTGCCTCGAGGACATCGAAGGCGAGTTCGTGAACGTAGTTCTTGAGTTCGTCCGAGCGCGGCTCTTCGCCGACTTCCTCGCCCAGCATTCGCACGTAACCGCCGAACGGCGTCAGCCCGACGGAGTACTCGGTCTCGCCGCGCCGCACCCCCCAAATCTTGGGCGGGTATCCGATCGAAAACCTGATGACGCGAACGCCCAGCCGCTTCGCCATCGCGAAGTGTCCGGCCTCATGAACTACGATCAAAACAGCCAGGATAGCTGCGGCCGCAAGTATTGAAGTCAGCAAATGGCGCTCCTCTGAATGTCCAAAACCGGACGCCCCGGACAAAACAATGCGACCCCACTCCGTGTCGCATTATCGCGAGTAATAGTAAGTCAAAACTGCCGCGAAAACCAGTGAACACGTTCGGTCGAGCAGCCCTCCGTGCCCGGGGAAAATCCATCCGGAATCCTTGACTCCGGCGACTCGCTTGAACGCCGAGTTAGCCAGGTCCCCGATGATCGCAAGGATCGCCAACAGGGCCGCAAAAGCGACCAGCCTCTCGATCCTCCATTGGGCCGCCAGCCATGGCTGAAGAATCAGGCCTCCGGCGATCGATGCGAGGATCCCGCCGATGGCGCCTTCGATGGTTTTTCCAGGGCTCACCTTGAATGCGAGCTTGTGACGCCCGATCGCGCGCCCGACGAAGTAGGCGCCGGTATCGGCGCAGATCGCGAGCAGCAGCATCAAAACCAGCATTTCGATTCCTTTGGGACCGTTGCGCACCAGCGCGAAGAACGGAAACAGCGGGCCGACATAGAGCGCGGCGCTCGCGACTGCCAGGATGCCGCGAGGAATAGATTCGGGTCCAGAGATTCCCACCGCGATGATGTTGAGCATCGCCACTGCGAGCACAGCGACGAGGATGGCCAGCGCTCGATGGGAGTCGGGATAAGGTGGTGGATAAAACCCGAAGCTCCGGCCAGCCAGCAGCCATAGCAGCGGAAGCAGCCCGAATATCAGCAGAGCAAGGATCGATGGCGCCGAGAGGGGCCGCGTCGCCTCGTAGACCTCGTACAGTCCCCACAAACCGAACACGCCTATCATCAGCGAGAACGCCCAATCCGGAAGGAAGAAGATCGCTGCGAGGAGAGCGGGGAGGGCGACCGCCGCGGTCAGAAGCCTAGTTCTGAGCACGCAGCCGGTTGTCGCTGTCTGCGGGAAGGCTGCCGAATCGGCGCTCGCGCGCCTGATACGCGGAAAGTGCGGTCAGAAATTCGCGCTCGCGGAAATCAGGCCACAATGTCTCGGTAAAATAGAGCTCCGTATATGCGAGTTGGAACAGGAAGAAGTTCGAGACACGCTGCTCGCCCGAGGTGCGAATGAACAGGTCCGGATCGGGCATCGCGCCGGTCGCGAGCGATCTGGCGATGGTGGCCTCATCGATCTCCTCGGGCTTGAGCGCGCCGGCCGCGACCGCATCGGCGATCTTGCGCATCGCCGAGGTGATGTCCTGCCGCCCGCTGTAGGGGAGCGCGAGCCCCAGCGTCATGCCTTGGTTGTTCGCCGTCATCTCGACGGTTTGCTCGAGCGCGTGGCGCAGCGGCGGCGAGAGCCGATCGCTTTGACCGAGCGCGAGCACGCGAATCTCGCGCTTCATCAGCCGCTTGCCCTCGGTGATGAGGTAGCGATGAAACAGCCGCATCAGGAAATTCACTTCGGTCGAAGGACGCCCCCAATTCTCATGCGAGAACGCAAACAGGCTGAGGTACGGAATGCCAAGCTCGCGCGCGGTTTCGACCACGGCGCGGACCGAATCCTTGCCACGCCGATGCCCCTCGTTGCGGCTAAGTCCACGGCGCTGCGCCCATCGCCCGTTGCCGTCCATCACGATAGCTACGTGACGCGGCAACTGCGCGCGATCGAGAGACAGATTTGGAAATTCGTCGGTTGGTAGTGAAATCGCCACTTCCAGATGTGACCTGACCTTTTTGCGGCGCGTTGCGCCGTTGCGCCCCGATGCCCCCTGCCGTCAGACCTCCATTATCTCCGCTTCTTTCGCGGCCAGGATCTTATCGACCTTCTCGATGAATTCGGTGGTGAACTGCTGCACCTTGGCTTCCGCGCCGTGCAGGTCGTCCTCCGTGATCTTCTTGTCCTTGTGCAGATCCTTGAGCATGTCGTTGGCGTCGCGGCGATGATTGCGCACGCCGACGCGATGCTCTTCGGCGATTTTCTTGACGTGCTTGGCCAGTTCCTTGCGGCGCTCTTGAGTCAGTTCGGGAATCGGGATGCGGATGATCTTGCCGTCATTTTGCGGCGTCAGTCCCAGGTCCGAACTCTGGATCGCCTTTTCGATTTCATGCAGCGCGGTCTTGTCATACGGCGTGATGACGATGAGCCGCGGCTCGGGCGCCGCCAGCGATGCGACCTGGCGAATCGGCGTCTTCGCGCCGTAGTAGTTGACGTGCAGCCCCTCCACCAGCCCGGTGGAGGCGCGGCCGGTGCGCACCCGGGTCAATTCATGCCGAAATGCGTCGACCGTCTTCTCCATCTCCGCGCGCGCTAAATCGATGACCTCGCCATGCATGTCAGGCCTCGCTTCCCACCCAGGTGCCGATAGTTTCGCCCATCACGGCTCGCCTTATATTACCCGGTTTGCGCAGATTGAAAACGATAATCGGCAGGCGGTTGTCCATGCACATCGAGATGGCGGTGGAGTCCATCACCTTGAGGCCGCGATTGAGCACATCGATATAGGTCAGCCGGTCGAAGCGCGTCGCGCCGGATTCCTTGAGCGGATCGCGATCGTAGACCCCGTCCACGGTGTGACTTGCTTTAAGGATGACCTCGGCGCCGATTTCCAGCGCGCGCAGACTCGCCGCGCTGTCGGTGGTGAAGTAGGGGTTGCCGGTGCCGGCCGCGAACAGGATGACGCGGCCTTTCTCGAGGTGCCGCACCGCGCGGCGGCGGATGTATGACTCGGCCACCGATTGCATCGCAATCGCCGAGAGCACTCGGGTCGGAACCTTGATCCTTTCCAGCGCATGCTGCAGCGCGAGCGCGTTGATGACCGTCGCGAGCATCCCCATCTGGTCGGCGGTCGAGCGATCCATGCCGCGCGCCTCGTACTCGCTGCCGCGCATCAGATTGCCGCCGCCGATCACCAGCGCGAGCTGGATGCCGAGGTCGAAGACTTCTTTGATTTCGAGCGCGATTTCGGCGAGCGCGTCGAGGTCAACGCCGCTGCCGGCGGCGGGCGCCAGCGCTTCGCCCGACAGCTTCAGGAGCACGCGATTGTAACGAGGTAACGGACTCAAACGGTTTTGAACCTCCGCCATCGTTTGCAATCCCACCCCAGGATGCCCTCGCTTCTGTTGGTAGCTGACAGCTAACAGCTTTCAGGAAGCCGCACCGTCTTCGCTTTTGCCGGCAATCCCTTCGCCAAGTTGGAAGCGCACGAAACGGCGAATCTCGATCTTCTCACCCGACTTGCCAGTGTACTCGCCAATCAGGTCAGTGATA
>JBGPMZ010000037.1:0-10163 GCA_041487255.1 Binataceae bacterium (SeqCode)
GCCTTGTTCTTGTGCTGCGATTTTTCATCGCGGCAGATAATCACCATCCCGCTGGGGATGTGCGTGATGCGCACGGCGGAGTCTGTAGTGTTGACACTCTGGCCGCCCGGGCCTGAGGCGCGCATCACATCGATGCGCAAATCTTTTTCCTCGTTGATATTGATCTCGACTTCGTCCGCTTCGGGCATCACCGCGACGGTAACCGCCGACGTATGAATCCGGCCCGAGGCTTCGGTCGCTGGTACGCGCTGCACGCGATGCACCCCGCCCTCGTACTTCAGGCGCGAGTAGGCGCCCTTGCCGTTGATGCTCGCGACGACTTCCTTGACGCCGCCGAGCCCGGTGTCGGACATGCTGAGCGTCTCGACCTTCCATCGATGCCGTTCGGCGTAGCGGCTGTACATCCTGAACAGCTCGGCCGCAAACAACGATGCCTCGGCGCCGCCGGTGCCGGCGCGAATTTCCAGGATGATGTTCCTGTCATCGTTGGGATCGCGCGGGGTCAGTAGCACGCGGATCTTTTCCTCCAACGCGGCGAGCCGGCGCTGCAACTCCGGCATCTCCCCCTTCGCAAGTTCACGCATCTCGGCGTCATCGCCATCGAGGTAGGTTTTGTACTCGGCGATTTCGTCGGAGATCTTGCGATACTCGCGCACCGCGCCCGCGACCTCGGTCATCTGCGAGCGCTCCCTGGCGAGCGCGGTATACTCGCGCTGATTGGCGATTACCGCGGGATCGCTGAGGCGGCCTTCGAGTTCATCGAAGCGTTGTTCGATACCTTTGATCTTGTCGTCGAGCATTGGAGCTGCGGCCCGTCATTTTGAATCGGCGCGCCTCGAAAGCTTCAGGCGATGCGCCGGCAAATAAAAAGGGAGATGGCGCGCGGCGGCGCTTCCATTCTCCCACTACCAAAGTTCATCCCCCGCGCACCCGAGCGCAAAGCGCCCGAAGTGGCGGGAGTTCCAATGCTACTTTTCGGCAGCGGCTTCCACCGGCTTCTTGATGCCGTACTTGCGGTTGAAGCGCTCGACGCGGCCTGCAGTATCGACCAGGCGCTGTTGGCCGGTGTAAAACGGATGACAGTTGGAGCACACTTCGACGTGAAGCTCGTCGACCGTCGAACGAGTTTCGAAGGTGTTTCCGCATGCACACGTCACTACGCAGCGGTGATATTCGGGATGGATCGCAGCTTTCATCTAACCTGTCCTTGTGTCAGCCAGACAGAATACCATCCCAAAGATAACCACACAATTCAGCCGGTCAATCGGCTCGCGATTGGGATTTTTGCAGTAATTCTGGGATTCATGGCGGCTGGACATGCGCTCGCCGGGCCGACTGCGACCCCTTCGCCTGCGATTCCGGCTGGATTCGCCCCGCCTGACCGCACCAACTTCGCGTCGATTATGCAGCTCGCACTGCCCGGACCTCGCAGGGCCGAGCGTGCGATGGCGATACTCGATCGGCAACTCATCTTCCAGCGCCAGGCACTGCATCCGGAGTACAGCCCGAGCCTGGAGCATCTGTTCGACAAGATACCGCCCCGCAACTCGACGCTGATCCGGGCCGCCTCGGTGTATTCGCGCGCCGATATTCCATGGACTGAAGTTGATGGAACACATCAGATTTGCGCCGAGGGCTATCCGAGCGGCGAGAACTTTTATGTGACCACCTCGCCGTCGTGCGCGAAGCCGGAGCAACTGTTTCGCCTGGGCGCCTACTTTGCGCTGAAGCCGCCACCCGGAGTCGCGCACACCTCGTCATCGATATCGTCGGTGATCGGGACCTTTGGCGGGCAAATGAAGACCGACACCTTTGGTCTGGCTGCGGTCGTCGATTCGGTCGCGCAAATGCTGCCTGAGATCTACGGCGACCTCGCGCCGCCGTGGGATACTGCTCCCGGCGCATACAACCATCATGATGTGGCGTCGCGTGAGCGCTTCCGGCGCGACATGCCGACCGTCGACGACAAGTTCCACGAGTACTTCAAGTACTACAACATCCTCGATGAGTTCGACGGCCCCGGCGGTCCGTATGTGTTGTTCAACTTCGCGGGCGACGTGCAGCCCGACGCGCTGAAAAAGTTTCCCGACCTATACAAATTCTACAGCGACATAGCCCCCACCCTGACCGCTCAGGTCGATGTGCTGGACGAGAAAAATCACTACTGGATGCGCAACGGCTTCAATCACGGCAAGGTCTGGCTGACCTTCATGGTGCGCGACGGCAAGCTCTCCCCGTTCGACGACGACTATCATCCGGTGGGCGAGCCACTCGCGCTCGCTTCGATCGGCCGCGGCGTCAATCGCACTCACACATCGATTCGGGTGCGGCGTCTGGGAATGACTTTCGGCCTCGACAACCTGAGCTTCACCAACTACTTCACTCGCAACGACTCGACGGTCACCTTTCAGGCCCGCATGGATGCGGTGCCGGTTCTAGTCGCGCCGCCGGGAATTCGACAGGGCGCGGAGTTCGTAGCCGGCGAGTTCATGCGCACCGTCGCACTGGGCTCCGGCGGGATGCATAGCATGGTGACCTCGAAGGCGCTCGGCGACGGCGCCTTTCGCTTCACCTCGGAGGTTAGCGCGGAGTTCATGTACTCGCCCGCGCTGGAATTCTTCGCCCGGCTCGGCGATTCGATCGCGGACGAACACGACCTCAAGGTGCGGCGGCAGGAGCGCCTGTTCGCGCGGGAGTTTCTCGACGCATTCGTTAAGGACTACAATAACTCGCGCCCGAGAATTCTGGCGCTGGATCAGGTTCCGGCATCGACGAAATGAAGCGCGCGCTGTGGCTAATATCGATTTGCGTCCTCTCGATGGCGGCGTCGATGATTTCCCAAGGTTGCGGCTTCTTCAGCTCGCCCGAACCCGCTTATGACTCAACCTCATCGCCCGGCATGCCTCGTACGGTGACCGACCTCTCGCAACTCGCGCCCGGCAACTCGCTCAGTCCGTTCGACAAGCACGCGCAGACGATCGCGCGACGGGTGGCCGCCGGGGACGACGCCAGCGGAAGCAATGGTGGAAATCTTGGTGCGTTCGGAACGATCCGCCACGTCGGTGACGATAAGCATCCGGGCGAGGAGCGCCTGCTCAACAAGAAAGCCGCGGAGTTCGATATGCTCTCGATGCGGCTGATGGATCAGATTTTCGTGCAGATCGAGGTCCTGCAGCGGCAGGATGAGATCTCGCACCTCAAACTTCCGACCGATCTGAAGTGGGTGATCATAACCGGCACGCTCAATCGGCTGGGGGTGCTGAAGGAGCTGGTCATTGAACAGCATTCCGGCACTTCCGCGATCGACCAGATGGTGATTGCCGCATGCAAGAAGGGCCTGTTCATCCACAATCCTCCTCCGGAAGCGCTTGACGATAGCGGCAATTACAAGGTGCGATTCGAGGCGCGCTTTGAAAACTATGCCACGCTGGACGGTGAACATTGGCAGTTCAAGACGTACATGGGCCTCGCGATCCTCTAATGTGAAGGGCGATTGATGACAACGGACAACAACGACCGGCTCTCCTCATATGTCCCGCATCCGGGACTGTCGATCCCCATCATCACAGTGCTCGACGGTGCCGGGCGCATCGTCGAGGATGAGCAGCGCGCCGTAGTCAGATTCTGCATCCAGGACGGGCGCGGCGCTGACCTCCTCTTCGCGGTCGGGACCAACGGCGAATGGGATCGTATCGACAACGCGCATCGCCAGGAAGCCTCGCGCATCATCGTCGACGAATGCCGCCGCTCGTCGCCGCCGAACCGGCACATCGAGGCATGGGTCGGTGTCACGGCGCATACGCGCGCCGAGACGCTGGAGAACCTCGAGTACTCCCTCGCGCTGAATGCCGATGCGGTGGTGATATCGCCGCTTTCGATTCGAGATGTAGATGATCCGGTCGAGCTGGTCACGCGCGATGTCGGAGCGATCTTCGAGCGCGCGGGAAAACAGCTTCCGGTGTTCCTCTACGACAATGCCGATATCGCCGCGCCGGGAAAGCCGCTTCATCTACATACCCGCGATGTGAAGCAGATGAGCCGGCTCCCGTACGTGCGCGGAATCAAGGTGACGGCGAGCAAGAGCGAACTCGGCAACTACACGCGGGCGGCTTCGCACTTCAAGCTCGGGCATGAGTTCGTGATATACGCCGGCAACGCGCATCTCATTTTCGATTTGTTCGCGCCGCCCAACGGCATCGTCGCGACGGCGAAGCATTACTGGAACCACTACCTCACCCGGCATTCGCTGCCGTACGGCGTCGTTGCGGGGCCTGCCAATGCGATGCCGCGCGAATGGCAACGCGCGTGGCAATGGTGCCGCGAACACGACGCCGAGCAGATGTATCGCTACGCGCACGCGCTGGAGGAATTTCGCGACGCATGTTCCTTCGCGCGATCGGGCGGCGCCTACGTTCCGATGATCGCGTGCCTGAAGGCGTCGCTCGCGGAGCTCGGCGTCATTTCCAGTGACGCCATCGCACCGGGTACACCGCCGCTCAGCGCCGAGGAGCGTCGCGAGTTCGCCTCGCGCTTCCACGGCTTGCGAGAGAAGTGGGCTCGCGTTCTGGAGCCGGAGTGGTTGAGCGCATATGATGCTGCGACCAGGGGGCGCGCCTCAGCTAATGGTTGATTCGAAGCTCGACGTCGTCGGTTGCGGGAGCATGGTGGTGGACCTGTTCTACCGCACTCCGCGCATTATCAAGGCCGATGAAAAAGTCATTCTCGATGCGAACGGGGCGGGCCTCGCGATCGAACAGGCTTCGGTCGGCGGAGTCGTCCTCAACCACCTCGGATGGGCGCGCGTGCTGGGGCTGGAGACCGGCATCTTCGGCAAGATGGGCGACGATCGCAACGGCGAGTTCCTGCGCGAAGGGATGGAGAGCCTCGGCATCCGCCACCATCTGACGCTGGACGGTTCCGCGAGTTCATACGCAACGGTGTTCGTCGATCCGGCCGGCAATCGCGCCATATATATGATGCGCGGCGCGACCGCCGAGCTGAAGGCGAGTGAGATCCGCGCGCGCCACGGCGCATTCATCAAGAATGCGCGGATGATCTCGACCGAGATCTCGCAGCTCCCGCTCAAGACCGTCATCGCGATTCTGAAATTGGCGCGCGAGAACTCGATTCCCACCGTGCTCGACCTCGACGTGCCGCCTTCCGACGCCATCAGCACACTTGGCACTCGCGCGGAATTGGAGCAGGCGCTCAAGCTTGCTACCTATCTCAAGCCGGCAAAGGGCGCGGCGCGCGAGCTGGCCGAGGGCAACGATCCGCTGAAGATGGCTGAGCAGATCCGGGCGCGCTACGGGAACGAGGCGGTCATCATGACCGCGGGCGCCACCGGTTGCGCGATCTCCGCGAGCGACACCAGCGTGCGCATCCCGGCATTCAAGGTGAAAGTAGTCGACACCACCGGCGCGGGTGACGCGTTCCTCGGCGGCGTGCTGGCGGGCCTCCAGTGGAAATTAAAGTGGCCGGAGATCGGCAGACTCGCTAACGCGTCGGCGGCGATCGGTATCGCGAGGTTGGGCGCGTTTCCCGCGGGCTTCGAGCTACGCGGCCAGATTCTGAAGTTGTACGGACGCCCGCTCCCCGTGGCGCATCGGCCGAGGCTTAAAGCCGCCGCGCCTCGTGCGACCGGCGCATTCGATCCCGAAACCGAGATTCAACGATTCTTCGACACCGCGATCGAGGAACTCGCATCGTTGCGGCGCGAAGTGAACCTCAGCTCGATCGACAAAGCCGTCGAGATGATCCGCAGCGCGCTGACCAGGGGCGGCCGCGTTCACGTAACCGGCGTCGGCAAGCCCGAGCACGTCGCGCGTTATGGCGCCAGCCTGCTCTGCTCGGTCGGCACCCCGGCGACTTTTCTACACGCGACCGAGACGCTTCATGGAAGCCTCGGCCAGGTGCATCCGCGCGATGTGGTAATCGCGATTTCCAACAGCGGCAACACCAGCGAGCTGTGCCAGGCAGCGATGGCGATTCGCGATCACGGCGCGCAACTAGTCGCGCTCACCGGCGACGAACAATCGGAACTCGCGCAACTCGCCGATTTGGTGCTCCATACGCCGGTGAAGCGCGAGGGCGGGATCCTCGGCCTCGCGCCCAGGATCAGCGTGCTGGCGCAGGTGTTCGTGCTGGCCGGGCTCTCGGTCGCGCTGGAAGCGGCACGCGGGTTGACCATCGAGGAGTACAGCCGATGGCATCGCGCGGGCTCGCTGGGCGAAGCGGCCCGTCGCCTCGCGCATCGCGGCAAGCTCAAGGCGCTCTGAGGTTGTGGCAAACGCCTTTGCCCGATCGGACGCGCTCGGACTAGATTCAGAACACGGAGGATTCCCATGAGTATCAAGCATCTCGCCGCAAGCGCATCGGCCGACGAGGTCGCGGCGGCATTGGCGCAGGATGGCGCGGTAATCGTCGATCAACTGGTTGCTCCGCAATTCATGGACGAGACTGCCGAAGAGTTGCGCCCCTGGATCGACGCGAACCGTTTCGGTCCCGATGATTTCTCGGGGCGGCGCACCAAGCGCACCGGCGGCCTGGTCGGGCGCTCGCAACGATGCCGCGATCTGGTGATGAATCCACTGGCGCTCGCGACCACGAAGAAGGTGCTCTCGCATGCGATGAGCTTTCAACTTCATCTGACCCAGGTGATCGCGATCGGTCCCGGCGAGCCGGCGCAGCCGATTCATCGCGATCAATGGGCTTTCGACTTCTTTCCCTTCCCGAAGGGATTCGAAGTTCAGTGCAACACGCTATGGGCGATGACCGACTTCACGGAGCAAAACGGCGCCACTCGCGTCGTTCCCGGAAGCAATCACTTCGAGGACAAGCTGCAGTTCCGCGAGCAGGACAGCGTTCCCGCCGAGATGACGAAAGGCTCAGTCCTCTTCTATACCGGCGCTGTCTACCACGGTGGCGGCGCGAATCGTTCCGATGCGACCCGCGCCGGCATCAACATCACCTACAACGTTTCGTGGCTCCGCCAGGAAGAGAACCAGTATCTCTCGGTGCCGCTCGAGGTCGCGCGAACTTTGCCGGTCGAGTTGCTTCGCCTGATGGGTTACGCGCGGGGCGCCTATGCGCTCGGCTACGTCGATGATCTGCGCGATCCGATTGAAGTCGTGCGACCCGACCTTCGGCGCAGCGGACTCGGCGACGAGGAGACCGAGAAGCGGATGCGCGAGCAGGCGGCGGCGTTTCTCAAGGCCTGAGAAGCCGACGCGCTACCAAAAGTAGAGTTATCCCCACACGCGCTCCGCGGTTCGAACCACCAGGCGCAACTTCGCTTTCTCATCTTCGGGAGAAAGCGGGTTGCCGCCGACGGTGCTGGCGAAGCCGCATTGCGGCGAGATCCCCAGGTTCTCGATTGGCGCATAGCGCGCGGCCTCATCGATACGCGACCGCAGCGCGCTCTCGTCCTCGAGCGCCGGATTCTTGCTGCTCACCAGCCCGAGCCGGACGAACTTGTCCTTGGGCATGAAGCGCAACGGTGAGAAATCGCCCGCGCGCGGCGAATCGTATTCGAGAAAGAATCCGTCGACGTGCGCGTCGTTGAACAGCCGTTCCGCGATCGCCTCGTAACTGCCCGACGCCATCCACCGCCCGCGCAGATTGCCGCGGCACAGATGCATTCCGATCGTCATGCCGGGCGGCCGTTTTTCCAGGATCCGATTGACCGCATCCACGTACTTGCGCACCAATGCATCGGGATCTTCGCCGTGGATGCGGACCTTCGCGCGCACCTCGTCGTCGCACAGCATCGCAATCGGAACCTCGTCAAGTTGCACGTAGGTCGCGCCGAGCCGCGACAGCGCGGCAAGTTCCTCCTGGTAGATGCCGACAAGATCCAACCAGAACTGCGTGAGATCCGGATAGGCCGATTTATCGGCACAATCGTTCAGCCGGAAAAAATGAATGAAACTCGGCGCGGGCATCGTGACCTTCGGCGTATGCTTGGTGTGACGCCGCACGAACTCGAACTCTCCGGTCGTGATACCGCGCGGCCGGCGCATCTTCGCGATCGCGCGGCAGGTATCCCAGCGCTGCGAATTGCCCGCGGCATCGTGGAACTCGAACAGCGATTGTTTGTACTCGAATCCTTCCAGCGCCGAGACGAAGCCCATCGACCACGCGACGCGGCGAAACTCGCCGTCCGTGATGCTCTGGAGCCCAGCCTCCTCTTGCGTGCGGATCGCTCCGAGGATGCATCGTTCGAGGATCTCACGATATTTCGCCTCGCCGATCTCACTCCGCTTGCCGAAGGCCTCCTTCAACTCGCGCGGCCGCAGCAGGCTGCCGACGTGCTCCGCGCGAAACGGCGGATTCAGTTTCACCTCCGTCGCCATTATCTCTAACGAGTCCAGCGCTTTTCGAAGACCACCTTGTCGTCCATCGTAACGCGCCCGCTCAGCGACAGACCGGTCTGCGTCACCAGGCTTTGCGTGTGTACCTTGATGCAGCCGACGTTGTTCAAATCGATCGTCATCGTCGTGTCGCCATGCACCGAGGCGGTATCAGGGCGCGCCTCACTCACCTTCGCGACCGCAGTATGACTGATGCCCATTCGCCCGCCTTGCGGAAGCTCGATGCTGTTGGTCTCGCCGGTGGTGACGGCAACCGAGTTCGCTACCAGGTCGCGTTCGATCTTCCACACCGGCCGCCGCACGGAAGGAGCAGGAATCGCCGCCGGAGTACGAATCTCCATTCCGCGGAGTTGCTCCGTCGATGCCGGCACCGCCGGAAGCGTGATGCTCGAAGCGCGCTTGCCGCCGAAGAACACGCGAATCTCGGCCTTCTCGCGATCGGGCCACAGATGCGGGAAGTCGGAACACGAAAAGCTCAGCCGCAGCTGATGCCCCTTCGGCACGCGATAGGATGTGCTCCACAGCTCGATTGGAAATTCGTAAGCCTCGCCGTTACGCAGCTTCTCGCGGCGCGTGGGTGAACTGCGATGACTCGCCTTCAGCCATCCGGTGGTGATGAGCACCGAGCCGCCGTCCGGATCGACGTCGCACAACTTCGCAACGAGGTTAGCGTCTTCGCCCGAAGTGAGCGCCGCATGAATCACGGCGCGCGGTGCGCCACTGATTTCGAGATCGCCGGATAGCGGCTCGCTGGTGAATGCGAGCGACTTCAGGTCGTCGTCCGTCTGGTCCTGCGGCAGCCCGACGCCGAGGCCCATCGGATCCCACAGCCCGGCCGCGGTGCCGATCGTGGGATCGGCGCGATAGTTCTCACCCTGCTCCTCACGATCCGCCGACGGCTTCAGCGCACCATTGGGGCCGAGGAACAGTGTCTGCGACTTCGCGCGCGCGATCGGCCATTCGCGCTCGTGCCGCCATGCGCTACCGTCGCGGGAATTTTGAACATGAACGGTTACCGGAGAGTCCTGGTCAATTCCGTTATTCAGGCCGCGTACGTGGTGATCGAACCAGCGCTTCATCTCCGGAAGAAACTCGATCGCCTCGTAGGGCGAACCGTCAGGCAGGCCGTGCATCCACGGGCCCATCAGCAACTTTTTCGGCCCCTTCAGATGCGGGTACAACGCGGGCATGCCCTCGGGAAAAATGTCGCGCCATCCACCGATGATGAAGGTCGGAATCGTGATGGTCGCGGGATCGACCGCCTTGGAACTCCAGTACTCGTCGTAGTCGTGATGCTCGAACCACGGCACCACGTAGGGGACGCTGCGCTCGAGACGATCCATCCACACGCGATGCCATCTGCCCTCGGCGTCGGTGTTGGTGGGCGGCATCAGGTTCATCGCCAGCATGAACGAACCCCATGCGCCGTATGAGCCAAGCGCGGTGCGGCATCCGCCGGGCGCTATATAGTCCCGGTAGATATCGGCGGAACCCTGGATGGGAATGATCGCTTTCAGATGCGCCGGATTCTCTGCCGCGACTTTCAGCGAACTGATTCCGCCGTACGAGAGACCCCACATACCGACATTGCCGTCGCACCAGCTCTGCTTCGCAATCCACTCGCATGCCTGCGCGCCATCGACGCCTTCATTGCGATGCATCGCTTCCCACACCACGCCGTCGGAGCTGCCGAGCCCGCGAAAATCGATCAGCAGGTGCGCATAGCCGCGCTCCGCGAAGTAGCGCCGCGAGACCTCGAACGACGCGCCGATCATGTCGTCCTTGTGGTAC
>JBGPMZ010000038.1:0-10046 GCA_041487255.1 Binataceae bacterium (SeqCode)
ATGTCTCGCGGTGGCTTTGTTGTTGCGCTTTCGCGATTCGGTGCCGTAGCCGTCGAGGCCCTTCGCGGAGCCCCAGGGCCTCCGGCGATCGGGCCGCCGCGATAGGCCCTCGCTGCGTCTAGCGGGGCGGCGACCGCTTATGCGGCCGCCGCCAATTCCTCAGGGTCATTCTGTACCTCCGAATCATGCCGCCGGCGTCGCCCCATTCTCCGATTCCGCCGGACGCCGAGTCTCCACCGAAACAACCTCGGGCGTCGCCTCGCCGATTTTCGCTGGGAATCGCACGATTCGGTGATCGTCGCGAGTCTCGAATCCGGTTGCCCATACCCGGGTGATCCAGGTGCGAAGATGCTCACCTTCCGACACCATCGCCTGACAAAAAATCTTGCCGCCCTCCAGCGTGCGCGCGTAGGGCCATTCGATCGGCTCGCCGGTCGGGACGAGGTCGCGGTAGAAAGCGGTCAGGTCCCATGGCTTGACGATCGCATAGCCTACCACTGCCTGCGCTTGCCGCAGCCCGAGCAGCAATACCGCACCGAGTTGGGCGCACATCCCGGCACCCTTGGCCAGCGACCACATCTCGCCGATCTCGAAGACTGCTTCGGGGGGATACTTGCTGAAGTCCGGCTTCGAATACGACAGGGCAAACGATGCCAGGTCATGCATGATGAAGCCTGCGAGCATTTTGTCGGGCTCCGGTGATTCCTCATCGAAGAGCGCATACGCCTTGCCGAATTGAAGGTGGATGCTGCCGATGCAGGATTTGTTGGTTTCGCTGAAGCCTCCGTTGCGAAACGCGCGCGCCTGGGTCATGCGATTGGCAAAGTGCTCGCGCTCCCGCCTTTCTGTAATGATTCGTAACTCCATGTAGTTCGACCTCCTGACAATTTTTGTGAACGATCCTTTACTCTCCTTCACCGCATAGATCAGCAGGAGCGCGGCGCATAGAGGCAGGGTCCAGAATTTTCAAGAATTCGGATTGCCGCAGCGCCATCGACGAGTGTCTCCGGTCTTGACATTTGCTTTCCATTAGGTGAAATGGTGTTTAACTGCCGGTTGGCACTTGGTGCAGCAATGTATCGGAAGCAAAACGGCCTGGTGGCTCTACGGAGCATCGCGCAGCACATCCTTGCGAGTGCGAAGCTGTCGCCGACTCAACGTGATTTTTGGCGCCAGCCGCTGCGCGACCTCGAGAAGCTGATCAAGCGCGATTACGGCAAAGCACTGCGGAAGAATGTGGGACGTTCCGAGGTGATGGCGCTGGTTGCCTCGGCGAGCAAGCTGTGGCCGGGGTTAAACCGTGAAAAGCTCCCGCTTCCTTCAAAGGCCGATTTCACCGCGATTTCGAAGCAACTGTCGCTGAACTTGTCCATTCGCAAATGCCGCGAGCGCGACGGAATGGCGCTGCGTGGATTCTACGTCCATTCAATTGAGAAAATCGCGAAGGTGCGGCAAAGCGGCGGTCTCATCTATCTCAACACCGCACACCATCCGGCCGCGGTGGGCGCCACTTTCTGCCACGAAATCGGCCACCATTTAGCGATGAACGGTTTGCGCCACACCGATGATCTTTCGGTCCACTACTTCTTCGATGCTGCATATTCGAGCCACCTTGACGATCCGGTCGAGCTCACTGCAGACGTTCTGGTAAGCCTCGCCGCCTATCCTAAATCGGCGGCGCGTAAAATGTTTGCGAGTAATATTGCGGCGCCGCAAGAACTCAGTGCGCGCAATCTCGACCGACTGCTTGATTATTTGAAGACTGGATGGGGAATTGATTTCGAAGGGCCGCGTCAACCGGGACACCATCTGATTTATCTGGCTGGGATGGTTCACTATGCGAAACTGCGAAGGGCACTGTTAACCGAGTACAAGATATGAAGAAACGGACTTTAGGCGGTCTGGTCAAAGAAGCACGGAACTCGCTCGGCTTGAGCCAGCGGCAACTGGCCGAGGAAATCGGGGTGAAGGGCAGCCATATCGCCTACATTGAAGGCGGCGAACGGCGTCCCTCGTTGCGAATCCTGTCGAGTATTGCGGATACGCTCAATCTCGACAAAAAGGAGCTCTTCCTTTTGCTTCATCCTGAAGCGCAGGATTTTGTCCCGTCCAGGCGACCTGCCGGGCTGCGTCCCAACGAGTCATGGCGGAAGTTTCTCCTCAGTCGCGCGCTCATAAGGCAAAACAAGATCAAGCCGGCCGAGCTCAAAGTGCTCAAGCAGGTGAACATGCTGGGGGTTGTAATCTCCCCGCGCATGTTCCTGTTCGTGCTGAATTCGATCCGGCAGTCGCTGCAGTAGCTCAGCCGCGCAATTTCGGCAGGACCTCGGTCGTGAAGCGCGCGAGGGAGCGCATCGTCTTGGCGGGCGCGAGCCCGGGCAGTTGCATGTTGATGATCAACTCGGTCGGCGACGCGGTCTCGATCACCTCCGCCAACTTGGCGCGCACCGTCTCCGGACTCCCGATGATGCTGCTCGATTTCAACTGATTCGCGTCCGGTTGGATCCATTGCTGACCCGGCGAAGCAGCCGAAAGCCACTTGCCGTAGAGACCCGCTTGATACATTGCCGCCGCCTCGATGTCGTTCCACGCCTTTGGCTCATCGTCGGCTACGTACACGATGCGGCTATTGACGAGGCTGTAGGCTGCGGGATCCTTGCCGCGGGCGCGCATCGCCTCGCGATAGATCTCGATCTGATGGCGGCCGAGGTTGCACGCGAACCCCAGGTCCAGTTCGGCGGCGCGCTGGATGGCCTTGGTCGTCATCCCACCCCAGAGCAGCTCCGGATAGGGTCGGCTGATGGGACGCGGTACGACCCGCACATCGTGAAAATTGAAGTGCTTGCCCGCGAAGCTGAAGGTCTCGCCGCTCCATGCCCGCTTGAGGATTTCGATCGTCTCCAACGTGCGGCTATAGCGGGTTTTCTTCGATACCTGCAGCGCGTCGAACTCCTCATCGCGATAGCCCATCCCGATGCCGAGGCGCAGGCGGCCACCGGAGAGCACATCGATCATCGCGGCGTCCTCAGCCAGCCGCAGCGGGTGATAGAGCGGCGCGAGCAGGACGTAGGTACCGAGCGTGATGCGCGAGGTTCGTGCCGCGACTGCGGCCAGCATCGGCATCACGGGGGCGAGGTAGCCGTCATCGACGAAGTGATGCTCGGTGACCCAGATTGAGTGGAAACCCGCGCGCTCGACGAAATCGATCTGGCGGAACATCTCGGAATAGAAAGTGCCGAAGTCGAGGTTGGAGAATTTGGGATTGCGGAAATCCAGCATGTAGCCGAATTTGATGGGCGTGGTCATCGGAGGTGCCTCCTGCGCGACTATCGTCGCCTGCTAAGGACCAAACGCAAGTCCGGCCGGCTGAATCAATTCGCTGTTCGGACCGGCGAGAGTGAAGTCCGGCTTGATATTGCAAGGCTGAGTGTCTGCCGGCGTACACGCGTCGGGACGAAATCCGACGATGCTGCTGCTCTCGAAGTTTGCTACGAGTACGTTTCCTGCTCCGTCAATGGCGATTCCGAAGGGAAAATTCAAGGTAGTTCGAGCGCCTTCGATCGTCACCAGCAGGGTTCCCAAAGGTGAGAACTCGAGCACGCTGTCGACCCCGGTAGGCGAGGATGTCCCCGAATTGGTTACCCATATGTTGCCGCGCCGATCGAAGGCGAGATCGGTCGGACCGGAAAGGGCCGGATTGCTGATAACCAACGCCGGCGATTGGTCGCAAGTCGTCCCGCTCGCGCATTGACCATTCTGATACTTCGCAATTATGCACGGCGCGCTCACGTTGACGGTCCAGATGTTCTCGTTGCCATCCAAAGCCAGACCGACAGGACCCGAGAGCCCGGTATGCGGACCTTCGATGGTGAATAGAGGCGACTGATCCCCGTTTGAGCCGGTGGGATATACCGCAAGTCGATTGCCCATGGTGTTGGTCGCGTAGATCTTGCCCGAGCTGTCAATCGCGATTCCGGTTGGGTTAATCAATCCGGTGTGGCCTCCGAAAATGAACGGTGACGGTGCATGGTCGCCGTTTATCGGTTGCGCGTAACCATTGATGCTCTGCGGAAGTTCCGCCGAATTCGGATTGGTGATGTATACGGTTCCTGCGCCGTTTCGGTCGAGCGCGACAAAGACGGGGCTCTGCAGCGCCGTAGCCGGGCCTCCCAGCACTGCGAGCGGAGAAGCGTCTCCGCCCGATGACGCTGGATTGCGATACTCGCGCACGTTCGGAGCCGCCAGCAGCGGACTGTCCACCACGTAAAGTTTCGCGGTGAGCAGGTTGGGGTCTAGCGGCTCGAAGCTCACGACGTCTCCGCCGCCGAGCGTGATCTTACCGCCGCACACTATAGAGCCGGTCAACGAAACTTGATTCCTCAGCCTGCAGCTTCCGTCCGATGCGAAGAGAGTTCCGGTTAGCGAGGACTTGTTCGACAGCCTTACCGCCGAACCCTCCACCAGAACGACAACGTGCTGCGGAACGATTCCGCCGCGTAGATCGAACCGCGCCGTATTCCTCATCATGAGATTGCCCGCGACGCGGATGATCACCGACGAGGTCGACGCACCGTCCAGAACGAGGGCTGCGGCAGGTCCTATGGTGATCGCCGGAACATCGATGACATTGAAGTCCGGAGTGAGCGCGATGGTCCGCGTCTGAGCCTTCCCCACCTTGAGAGGTGCATCAAAGCTAAGCGTTGGGGTGTACGAACGAAGTTCCACAGCAAAGTCCGTCGCGTCTTCGATCCCATTGCTCAACGCCTGCAGCAGGGGACTCGCGCCGCTTTCATCTTCGCCATCGTTGCAGGCCGACACTCGCCGCAGATCGATTGCGCCACCGCCTGATACGCAGCGCCCCTGCACTGAAGTCGCACCGCCCAGCTTGATAGCGTCTCCCGAAGAAGCGCTCGCGATCACATCTTTGCTGAAAGAGCTACCCCGATGAGCCAGGATCGACGTTGCGCCAATATCGCCGGGCTGGCTAAGAACTCGCACGGCTCTGCCCATGACCAAGCGGGAATGAATGCTGAGTACCGCGAAACTCCCAAGCGCACCCGGCCCCGGCGGAGGAGCGGAATAGGCCGAGATGGAAAATGTGAGAGCTACGAGAACAGCGGGACCGATTAGCGATAGTCTTCGCACGCAGCTCACTCCGGCGGCGCGAGGTGTAGCACTGGCATAGCGTTAGAGGCAAGGTCGGAGCAGCCGCTCAGCGCTTCAGGAGTTGCTTGCCGCCCACGTACACATATTCCAAATCCAATGATGTAAGCGGCTCGTCCTTCTCGCGGATGCGAATTCCGAACATTTCCGCGATGAACATGGTATGGTCGCCCGCGACATGGCTATCGACCACGCGCGCCTCGATCGAGATCATTGCAAGATTCAGCCACGGCATCTTGAGCCTGGGCGATAGCTCATAAGCGAGGCCCTCGAGGTTGTCGGGCTTGCGCGATCGCGCGGAGTAAAAGTAGTCCTCCAGCTCCTTGCCGCGCCGCCCCACGACGTTGAACCCGAAGGCGCCGACGCTCGCGACCATTGCGCGCGAGAAATGAGCGTTGTCGACGGCCGCCATGAATAGCGGCGGCTCGCCCGAAACCTGTGTCACCCAGGAGGACGACATCCCATGGCGATGGGTTCCGTCGGCGACCGTGAGCACGTAGATGCCGGTGCTCAAATTTGCCATTGCGATGCCGATATCCCTATCCATTGCGCCTCCTGCCAAATCTTACATACAAGAATGCAGCAGCGATTGACCAAGCCAAAGGGGACTTGCAAAATTAGGCATCGATGATGGGGTGGTTCCGACGATGAAGACGGGGTCCGCGCTGATTGCTGCAGCAGCTATGCTGCTCGTGCCGGCGACGCCTCCGGCATTTGCGCGAAATCGCCATCACCCGCAGCAACTCGAGTCGCAGGAGATGGCGATAACCAATTCGCCGTTGTGCGATCCCGTCGTCGCGCCTCCGGTCACCACTCCCGCGTGGGCCAACTACGATACTCCCAGACCTCAAGCCGTCTCCTCGCTACCGCCGATTCCGGTCGCCGGGGATGCGATGTCCATCGCTACCACTGCGACGGCTGGGGCGGCGACCGTTGATGGCGCGCAGCTCGATGGCGCGACCATAGCCGCATCGCAAGATGGTGTGCAGACCGCCGCGGCCACGGTTCCCCTGACTTCCGAGCAGAAGGAGGTCGCAGGCCCGCCGGCGCCTTCGCGAACGCCCGGGTCGGTGCTCTTCGATCAGACCCGCGATGATTCGGCGCTGGATCCGATGAACTGGGCGCTGAGCGTGTTCAAGAAACGCCACGAACTCACCGTCTATTACAAAGGCCGGCTATTCAAAAAATACGACGCCGTGTTCGGCCGCAACCTCGACCTCGGCGCCAAACTATGGGCGCAGGATCGCCGCACCCCCGAGGGCGTCTACACCGTCGTCGAGAAGTATCCGAGCACGCGATTTCACTGGTTCCTGCGGCTCAACTATCCGAACCTGGTGGATCTCGTGAGATATGAGACGATGCGCGTCAACGGCGTCGTCCCGGTCGATAGCAACGGCAAGTCGCCCTTGGTCGGGAGCGCCATCGGCATCCACGGCACCGATGTTCCGATCCTCAACGCGGGCAGTATCAACTGGACCACCGGATGTATCTCGGTGAACAACAAGGACGTCGAGGATCTCGAGCGGCTGCTCCCGGTCGGCACCGTGGTGATCATCAAGCCCTAATAGGTCTGAAAACTGGCTGCCTTCCTTCACCTGCTCTCCCTACCGGAGGTGTCCTCCTTCCTTATTCCCTCTCCTGAAGGGAGAGGGTGGCGCTACCGCGCCGGGTGAGGTCCGGGAGAGACAACAGCGAGGGCTGGGGTCCAGCCATCTTAGGTTCAGCTTGCGATCGATTCGCGCACGTTGCGGTCCACGTTGAAGACCTCCTGCGGCATCTTCAGACGATCATCCGATTCGTAGAGTTTGCGGATCTCGGGGAACGCTTCGTCGCCCGCCAACGTCAGGGCCGAGACGCGATCGATCAAGGTCTTGCGCTCGTCGGTCAGCGATTCATCGCCGATCTCCATCATTCCCCAGACGTCCCACGGCAGTCCTTCCATTCGATTGAGCGATGCGAAGTCGCGGACCACGTTTCCGGCGATGAACCACAGCCCCTGGAGCCCCGCTATCATCGAAAGTCCGAAGCGGCTCGGGTCGGCCCGCCCCCAGCGGCATTGCTGCCATGCGTCGCCCGCGATGATGAATTGATCGCGCGGGACGTCCAGCGGGTCGAACGGGAGCTTGAAGATCTTTCGCTGGATCGCGTCCATTTGCGCGTCGACCATGATCCAGCGCGACTGCTTCGCGTTCCAATACTCGCACACCCAATGATCCTCGAACTTGCCCGGGTTGAAATACGCGCCGAAGCCGCATCGCGCACGCGCCGGAATTCCATGCTCGCGCAGGATTGAGCTGAGCATCAACGAAAAATGCCGACAGACTGCGGGCAAGCGATGCGCAGGATCGCGCGCGATGGTCAAGGGACGATCGTCGAGCTCATGAATTCGGTTCAGCATCCGCGCGAGCTGGCGGATGTTGCCGTCGTCGCGCTGCTGCTCGGTCAGCTTGAGGTCATACAACCACGGCGCCATGTCGCGATGAATCAACACGCCCTGCACGACTTCGCATTGCTTCGCGAGGTCGGCGGGGAGTGCGCGCAATTCCGCCGCGCGCGCGCCGGGCGCCGTCATCGGCGCATTGCCCTTATAGTAGTCTTGGGGATTTTCCACGGTTGCCTCCTTTTCGTCCGCCTCGTTCATACGTTCGCTTCTCGAACGCAAGTCAGGTAGCGCTCGAGGTTCGCCAGCGAAATCTCCCATTCGATCGCGCTCAGGGGCTCGACGCGCGCCATCATCTCGTCGATTGAGAGGCATGCGTCGCGTACCGCTTCGGTCTCGCCGGCGGCCGCGCCGATTGCGCCGCCGTCGGAGTGAGGATCGATAACGAACCAGTACCAGGTTTGCTGGCCGTCCCATACTTCGAAGTCGATACTGAGGTAATGTCTCAGGTTACTCATGGGCCACCTTCACGTAATCGGCGAGACAGTCCAGAGTACTGTTCCATCCGTCCTGATGACGGTCGCGCGCCGCAACAGTTTCGAAAATGCCGTGGCGCAGAGTCAGTTTCGTTTTGCCGTCGAGATCCTCGAAGGTCACCGTCACGAGCGACTCGGGGCCAGCCGGCCATGTGAATACGAGTCGCTCCGGCGCTACCACCTCGCGATAGATGCCCTTCCAATGATCGTCGTAATTCGGGCCGCGCATGTGGAAGTCATAGGATCCGCCTGAGCGCACGTCGTTTTGAACGATAGTGGCGCTGAAGCCCTGCGGTCCGAACCACTTGGCCAGGTGCTCCGACTCGGTCCAGGCTTTGAAGACGAGGCTGCGCGGCGCATCGAAAATGCGGGTGATGACGACCTCGCGCTCCGCGGTGCTGGTCGCGACGTTACTGCTTGTATCCATTTCTCTACTCCTTCGCGTGAGACAGCGAGGGCTCTATCGAGCCGTGGTCAGATAATCGGCGAGGCGCTCCAGGCTGCTGGTCCAGCCTTCCTTGGCGCCGCGCGCAGTTTCGGGTTTGGCGAAAGTTTGATGCACGGTGAGTCGGGTCTTTCCCTGCAGCTCGGCGAGCGTGATGGTCATCACCGTTTCACCGCCGGGGTCCGCCTCCGAGGCGCCGGTAAAGACGATGCGCTCGGGCTCGACCACTTCGCGATAGACTCCGCGCACCCACGTCTCGACACCCTCGGGCGAGCGCATGCACAGCCGCAACGCGCCGCCCGGCCGGACATCCATCTCGCAGGTCGGGGTGGTGTAGCCGTTCGGCCCCCACCATCGCGCCATGTGCTCGGGCTGGGTCCAGGCCTTGAAGACAAGGCTGCGCGGCGCATCGAAGACGCGCGTGATGACCAGCTCGGTCTTCGCTGATTCCTCTCCGGTTGCTTCGGCGGCGACGCTACTTCGTTCTTCCATATCCCTGCTCCTTCATCCTGGGAATGACGCGCTGTTCATTCAGAGCTTTGCCACCAGCTGGTCGAGGTTGTCGAACGATTCGCTCCATCCGGCGACATGCTCCTCGCGAAGGGTGACGGACTCGAAAATCGCTTGATGCAGGATGAGCCGGGTCTTGGCGCCGAGGTCCTCGAAGCTCACGCTGACAACCATTTCGTGACCGGCCTGCCCGCGATCATCAACAAACGCGTAGGTGAAAACGATGCGTTCGGGCTCGACGATGTCGCGAAAAATTCCGCGCTGCCGGTCGACGCGACCCTCCGGCGAACGCATCGACAGGCTCCACGCTCCGCCGATACGAAAATCCATCTCGCACGACAGCACCGTGAAGCCACGCGGCCCCCACCATTGCATCACATGTTCGGGATGCGCCCACGCCTTGAAAACGAGGCTGCGCGGCGCATCGAACATGCGGGTGAGGTTGAGCACGCGTTCGGAATCAGTTCCGTCGATGCTTTTCGCGGGCATTCTTTTTCCCCTTCTTCTGCACCTCGCGCAGATATTCGGCGAGCCGATCCAGGCTCTGCTCCCAGAAACGCCGATAATGCTCGAGCCATTTGGAGGCGTCCTTGAGCGGACCCGCTTCCAGCCGGCAGGGGCGCCATTGCGCTTCGCGTCCGCGCGCGATGAGACCGGCGCGCTCCAGCACCTTCAGATGCTTGGAGATCGCGGGCAGGCTCATCTCGAACGGCTCGGCCAGTTTGGTGACCGAGGACTCGCCCGAGGCGAGCCGCGCGAGGATCGCGCGGCGGGTCGGATCGGCGAGCGCCGCGAAAGTGGTGTTGAGCTGATCTTGAGAGAGCGACATTCGTTGTGAACCGTTCAGTTAAATAACCTGTTGGTTAAATACCTCGCGCCTCGATGGATGTCAAGCGGGTGTCCAATCCTAGGTGACGATCTTTTTCCGTTCCGGTCCCTTCGCTCGCTTTTTTCTGCGAGAGAAGGTGACCGGCGCGGTTCTCGCGATGGCTGCGATGCGAGAACGGTGACG
>JBGPMZ010000039.1:0-10033 GCA_041487255.1 Binataceae bacterium (SeqCode)
CGATTCGATGTGGGTGGCCGAAGCATGGGGACGCGACGCGTTTACGCTTTTGACCCTGCTCGCCGAGCACACCAAAAAGATCAAGCTTGGCACCTCGATCGTGAATATCTATTCGCGCACGCCGGCCGCGCTCGCGCAGCACTTCGGCACGCTCGATGAACTTTCCGACGGGCGCATGATCATCGGGCTTGGCACCAGCGGTCCGCAAGTCATCGAGCACTTTCACGGCGTTAAGTTCAATCCGCCGCTGACGCGCCTAAAAGAGTACGTCGACATCATCAATATGATCATGGCCGGCACGCCGCTGAATTATAACGGCAAGCTGTTCAAGCTCGGGCGCGGCTTCACGATTCGCTTCGAGCCGGTCCGCAAACACATTCCGATTTTCATCGCATCGCTCAATCAGAAGAGCGTCGAGTTTACCGCGCAGAAGGCCGACGGATGGCTGCCGGTGATGATTCCCGTATCGGGACTCCCACGGGCGATCTCGGAATTCCATGCCATCGCGAAAGCGGCGGGCCGCGATCCCAAGTCGGTCGAGGTCAAGGCGCCCGGCGGCGTGGTGATCACCAAGAATGTCGAGCGCGCGAAGGCGGGGCAGGCCGGCACCGTCGCGTTCTACGCCGCGCGGATGGGCACCTTCTATTCCGAGCAGCTCACGCGCTTCGGCTTCGGTGACGAGGTGCGAACCATCAAGCAGGCGTGGGACTCGGGCGGCTCGAAGGCCGGCACCGAAGCGGTCTCGGAGAAGATGCTGTCGCAACTCGGCTACGTCGGCGACGTGAACGGGGCTCGTGAGCGCATTATCGAGCACGAAAAGGCCGGCGCTGATTTACACGCGGTCGAGATCGATGCGAAGGACGCATCAGAGTTCGCCAAGACAGTAGAGACGCTGCTCAGCTAGCGCGTAAGGAGAGAACAGAATGAAAGCAGCCGTATTCCAGGGAACGAAGAAACCGCTGGTGGTGCAGGATGTTCCGGATCCCGAGTGCGCTCCTAATGGCGCGCTGCTGCGGGTCGAGGCGAACGGCGTCTGCCGCTCCGACTGGCATGCGTGGTCAGGCGACTGGCACTGGATGGGATTGGTGGCGCAGCCCGGCCAAATTCTCGGTCACGAATTTTGCGGCGTCATCGAAGAAGTCGGCAAGGACGTCAAAAGCTTCAAGAAGGGCGATCGCGTCGTGGTTCCATTCAGCCAGGGCGATGGCACCTGCGAGTACTGCCGCAACGGGCAGTCGAACGTATGCCTGACGCCGATGACACCGGGCTTCTCCTATCCGGGCGGCTTCGGCCGGATGGTGCCGGTTCCGTTTGCCGATTTGAACCTGGTCGCGCTTCCGAAGAGCGTTGATTTCGTCGAGGCGGCTTCGATGGGATGCCGCTTCATGACGTCGTTTCACGGCATCGTCGATCGCGCGCAAGTGAAGCCGGGCGAATGGGTCGCGGTGTACGGATGCGGCGGCATCGGGCTGTCGGCGATCAATGTCGCGGCGGCGGTGGGCGCCAATGTCATCGGCATCGATCTCGATTCGGCGAAGCTCGAGCTCGCCAAGGGCATGGGCGCGAACCACGTCGTCAATGGGAAGAAGACCGACGCGGTAGCAGCGGTGCTCGAACTGACCAAGGGCGGCGCGCATGTCTCGGTCGACGCCCTCGGCATCGCCGCGACTTGCCGCAACGCGATCAATAGTCTTCGCAAGCAAGGCCGGCACCTGCAGATTGGTCTGACCACGGCGGCGGAGAGCGGGGAGATTTCGATACCGATCGACAAGATGGTGACGATGGAGTTGCAGATCATCGCATCGCTCGGGATGCAGGCGTCGCACTATCCGGCGATGCTGCAAATGCTCGAGGCCGGAAAAATCTCGCCCAAGAAGATGGTAACCGGGACGTGTAATCTGGCCGGCATCAACAAGGTGTTCGAGGAGATGAATACGTTTCAAAACGTCGGGGTCACGGTCATCAATAACTACAACAACTAGGCACTCTGCTTCGGTACCGATAACCTTGAAGGAGGGGCCGCAAGGTCCCTCCGATTTTTTGATCGAAGGGCGACCACTTCATCATGACCCGGCAGGTAAAGTTGCTCGCGATCTACCTTGCGCTCGCGATGACCACGGCGATGCCGCTATGGGCGCAGGATTCCGCTCATCAACCGGACGTAGTGCGCGTCCATCTAGATGGATTTCGCAGCAACACCGGCAAGGCGCACTGTACCCTCTTCAACGATAGCGATCCCGCGGCTTTTCCCAAGCAAGGGAAGAAGGCGTTCAAGGATGGCGAGGCGCCGTCGACCAGCAACGCATACGCGGAGATTGATTTCCACGGAATTCCGCCGGGCAAGTACGCGCTGGTCTGCTACCACGATGAAAACAGCAACGGCAAGTTCGACGAGAGCATGCTGGGGATGCCGGAAGAAGGCTACTGCTTTTCCAACAACGCGAAGCCCACGCTCTCGGCGCCGGACTTCAACCAATGCGCATTCGACTACAAGGGTGGCGATCGGCCGATCTCGATGACAATGATTTACTGAGGCCCGAAGAGGCGCTCAGCCAGCGGAGCTCGGGAGGTTCGTATCGTCGCTAGGCTGGTCGGCCGGCTTCGAAGCCAGCAGGATCGTCCTCCGGATGGTGTCGAGCAGGACACTCTTCTTGATCGGCTTGCTGAGGTGCAGGTCGCATCCCGCGGCGTGAGAGCGCTGCACATCTTCTTCCAGCGCCGAAGCGGTCAGCGCGATGATTGGGGTCGGGAAGCGATGGTTCTCAGCTTCCCACTTACGGATGAGGTGGGCCGCCGCAAGTCCGTCGATCTCGGGCATCTGCACGTCCATGAAAACCATGTCGTAGTGATTCGATTTGAACTTGTCGAACGCGAGTTTGCCATTCTCGGCGAAATCGATCTCGCATGGTTCGCGCCGCAAATAGGCTCCGATCAGCAGGCGATTGTCGGCCGAATCGTCGGCGACCAGAATTCTGGTCTTGGGCTGCTCGCTGCCGCGATCGGCCGGGACCTGCGTTTCGGTCATGCGACTCGCCAGGGCGTCGCGGCTGTTGCGATTTGCATCCTGCAGAACTCGGGAGATGGCGTCGAAGAGTTCCCGGCGCGTGATCGGCTTCACCAGATAAGCGTCGAGGCCCAGGTCCTTCAGCTGCGACAACTGCGGCTTGAGGTCGTCGGACGAGAGCATCAGGATCAGCGGTTCGGTCGGCAGATGTTCCTCGCGGACTCGCTGTGCGACCTCGAGACCGCTCAGACCGGGCATCCGCATGTCGAGCAGGATGATTCGGTAGGGCGTGCCTTCGTCGGAGGCCTGGCGAATCGCCGTCAACGCCTCTTCGCCGGAGGCGGCCTCGCTTACCTCGGCGCCGCAGTTGGAGATCATCTCGCGCGCGATGAGGCGATTGATATGGTTGTCGTCCACCACCAGGACCCGATAGTGATCGAGGTTGAGGATCACGTGCGCGGTCGGCGAAATCACGCGAGTCGCGAGCGGAAACTGCGTGATGAACGAGAACTTGCTGCCTTTGCCGAGTTCGCTCTCGACGGAAATCTTCCCGCCCATCAGCGTCACCAGGCGCTGCGCGATGGCGAGGCCTAGCCCGGTTCCTCCGTACTTTCTGGTGGTCGAGGAATCCGCCTGGGTGAAGGAGGAGAAAATCGATTCAAGCTTGGTCGGCGGGATGCCGATGCCGGTGTCCGAGACACTGAAGCATAACTCCGCGGGATCGTGCGAATCGCCGACCCGATCGATCTGGAGGAGCACCTCACCCTGGTCGGTGAACTTGATCGCATTGCCGAGGAAGTTGACCAGAACCTGACGCAGGCGCAGCGGGTCGCCGATCACGTGCGCCGCTACGCCCGGAGCGATCCTGGCGATCAGTTCCAGGCCCTTGCTGTGCGCCTGCACGCCGAAGGTCGAAATAGTTTTGTCGACCAGGTCGGTAAGGTCGAATTCGGTCCTTTCGATTTGCATCCGGCCGCTTTCGATTCGCGCCAGGTCGAGGATGCTGTTGATCAATTCCAGCAGCGAGTTGCCGTTGGCGACCATCACGTCGATGTAGCGCCGCTGTTCGTTGGTAAGTTTGGTGTCGAGCAGCAAATCCGCCATTCCGAGCACCGCATTCATCGGCGTTCGGATCTCGTGCGACATGCTGGAGAGGAATTCCGACTTGGCTCTGGAAGCGGCCAAAGCGTCCTCGCGCGCGTTTATCAGATCGTGCTCCAGCCTCTTGCGCTTGGTGATGTCACGCGACATCGAGACCAGGCACTGATCGCCGTCGAGCTCCATTAGCACTCCCGAAACCAGGTAGGGAACAATGCTCCCGGACTTGGTTCGGATCTCGATCTCGAAATTTTGGATGCGGCCGTCTCTCATCACGGCCGCAGTCATTTCGTCGCACTGCCTGGGGTCGACATAAATGTTCAAATCCGCAGGAGTGCGGCCCCTGGCGTCCTCAAAGGTGTAGCCGGTCGTACCGAACTGATCGTTTGCGTAGATGTAGGTCGCCTCCGGGAGCCGGCTGATGACGATTATGTCGAGGCTGGTTTCCAGCACTTTGCGTAAAAGGGCCTCACGCTTTTGAGCGAGCTTTTGCAGGCTCTCGCGCTCGGCGATTTCGACCCGCAGGCGTACCTCAGCGCGATTACGTTGCTCGCTCTCGATGCGCTGGCCCTCTTCTCGGAGCCGCAATTGCCGGATCAAAAGCTTCTGCCGGCTCGAGTAATCCTTGAGAGAGGCGAGGGTTACACAGAACGCATTTGCCACCGCCATCGCGATCCAGTTAGGAAGATCCCGAGGTCCGACAATCCCGCCAAACAAGGCGACTGTGAAGGCTGCCAGGTTGGCCACTGCAAACCAGCTCTGCCAGCGCCCACCCCATGGCAAAACTGTCGCGCTAACCAGCAGCAGGACAGAAAGGGCGACGAACAACGGTTCGCCTTCACGCATAGCCAATGCGCCAACGGTGAAGCTGATCGCCAGCGCAAGGCAGAATGCCATCGCCCAGCAGCGCCAGTGGCGAATCGAGCACATCAGGAAGGTCGCCAGCAGCGCCGCAAGCGTAATGCCCAGGTTGAAGATTTGGAGAGCGCGAGGACACGGCCTCGATGGCGCGTGCCAATAGTTGCCGAGACAAGATGCGCTCACAAAAGCAAGAACTACCAGCAATCCGATCGCAAACAGCTTGCGCAGCCGCGCCACCGCGGAGTCAGTATCCGGTACGAACGAAACTAGATCGCCGAGTCGCGCCCCCAGCGACTGGTGGGGTCTGGCCGGCGTTGGAGCCGGCGCGGAAATGTCGCGATCGATCTCGGGGGTTTTGATGAGTTGGTGCATTGCCAAACCGGCCGAAGTTCCCTTCCCGGAGTGCTTTCCGCATCGCTGACAAACGCAAGAGCGATGCCGCCACTGTCGCTGCGGTCCGCCCCGCTTCGGATCCCACGTCACGCATGAACAAGCTGCGGTCATCTAAAGTCGACAGCTTGTCGTACCGCATTCGAGCGAAGTGACTGCAAGGTGATCCAAAACGAGACGATCTCCCGATTTGGCACGCCTCGCGCCGCTGGATCGAGGTACCGAAGCCCTCGGACCCTGCAGTCGAGGCGGCGAGCCCCTATCATTGACGCGCCGGTGAGGCTTTACTGATTCGCGCGTGGAGCTCACCAACGAACAGCGCGCGATTTGCGAGGTCGCTCAACAGGGCGGCGCTGAGCTCGCACTCAAGATTCAGGCCTTCGCCGGCACCGGCAAGACCACCACGCTTGCCGCGATCGCCGAGGCATGTCCGCGCACGCAGTTTCTGTACGTGGTCTTCAATCGCGCCGCTGCCGACAGCGCTCGCGCGAAGATGCCCTCCAACGTCGAAGTTCGCACCGCGCATTCGATCGCGTTTCGCAAAGTCGGCTGGCGTTACGAATCGCGGCTCACCCAACGCGCATGGTCATGGCTGCCGTTCATGCGCGAGAAGATGCCCAAGGCGCTCAACTCGGTCGCGCGCGGCGGCCGCACGCGTTCTGCTGCGGGTGCGCTTATCATCAAGACGTTGGAGCATTTCCTGCGCACTCCCGATCGCGAGGTGAGCCTCAATCACGTTCCGGGCTGGTGCGATGGAGCGCTCGCCAGTTCAACTGCGGACGCGGCCGCGGATCTTTGGGAAGCGATTCAGGACCCGCGGGGCACGGCCCCCGTCAGTCACGATTGCTATCTGAAACTCTTTTTTCTCGGAGATCATCAGGTTGCGGGCGCCGATCGCACGCTGCTCCTCGACGAAGCGCAGGATGCCGACCCAGTCATCCTCGAACTGGTGAAGCGGCATCCTGGACCGCGCGTGTTGGTGGGCGATAGCTATCAGCAACTCTATCAATGGCGTGGTGCGATCAACGCGCTCGCTAACGCCAGGATGGAAACCGCGGTGATGCCGCTCACCCAGACATTTCGCTTCGGCAATGGCGCAGCGCGATGGGCGAATCGGGTGCTGGAGCTGCTCGAAGAGGATTCCCGCATCAAGCCCGCCGAGCACGCGACTTCGGCCGCCGTCAGCGACGATAGCCGCAATGTCGATGCAGTCCTTGCGCGCACCAACGCCGGTGCTCTCGACGAGGCGGTCAAGGCGCTCGAACATGGCCGCAAGGTTTACGTGATGGGTGGGGCCGAGCCGCTGGTTCGTCTCATCGAGTGCGCATGGAAACTGCACTCCGGAAAGAAAGGAAGTGGCGAGCTGGCGGTCTTTTCGAATTGGGATGAACTCAAATCCGCCGCGCAGGGAAATGGTTCGGAAGACTATGGGGATCCGTCACTACAGATTTTGGTGCGCCTCATCGAAGAGCGCGGCGCCAGAGTTCTCCCGATGTGTAACCGGCTGCGCGAATGCGTCGAGTCTCCCGCGAGCGCGCAAGTCACCGTCAGCACGGTGCACAAGGCCAAGGGCCTGGAGTGGCCGCGGGTGCTGGTCGCGGCGGACTTCAACCGCTTCGCCAAGCGCGAGCTCGGCGTGGTGCGGCGCAACCTTGAAGAAGCGTGCGTGATCTACGTCGCGCTCACCCGCGCGCGTCATCAACTGCTGATTCATCCCGAATGCGTCAAAGAGCTGAAAGCCTCGAGCGAGGCGTGCAATCCGGAATTCGTCGATGCGAACGCCGCGCCGTCAGCCACAGTCCCGCCAGCTAGCCGAAACGTCGGCGTCGCCAGGCAACGCAGCAGCAGGCGACGGCGCGCGATAGAGCCGCATCCGAATTGAATATAGAAGCAGCGTTCGGACCTGCTCGAGGATGATGAGTTTCGGCAATTGCGCGCCGCGCAGACTGCTTGAGCGCTTCCTTGCCGTCTTTTCAGCGGCGACCGTGTCGCCTTCGCCGGTGAGAATTTCGGATAGAGAGTAGGTAGCCGCCACATCGTCGTCGACGACGAGGATCGATCGATTCGGCGAGCGGGCGTCGGGCTGAATCTTCCGCGATGTCATCTGCAAGATTCTCCGAGGTGTCGGTGAGCATCGGCGACCGAGTCGAATTTTAGGGCGTGTGGCGAAAAATATCGAGCCGCCCGAGCAACCCGATTGCGAGGTTTGTCTCCATTGCTGGACGGGCTACTCTTAGACCAATGGCCTCCGAGAAAACGACTGCGAGCGCGGCACTCACCATCGGGGAGATCTCGCGCGACGAACTAACGCGTCGTTTGCACGATCCATCATTGATCATCGTTGATGCACGTCATCGCGAAGCCTACCTGGAGGAGCACCTTCCACGCGCGATCAATGTTCCGGTGTCGGAGGTCGATACGCTTGCCGCGAAGTTGCTCCCCGACCGAAGTGCGGACATCGCGGTCTATTGCGCCAGCTTCACGTGAATGGCCGGCGGAGCGGCCGTGCGCCGTCTACTCGAACTCGGCTATCAGAGGGTCCGTGACTATGGCGGCGGCATCGCAGACTGGAGGGAACACAACGGCCCGGTGGTCGGCTCAAACGGGGCCGCGATCGAGAATGAAGCGCGAGCAGAAAATGATTCGCCGATCGCACAACCATCGAGGCCGAATGGCGCCGCGCGCAGTCATCAGTGGGGCAATGCGGTACTTGATCTGATCGAGCGTCGCTCGACGGGCGAGCTGTTCGCGCTCTGGCTCGCGATGATTCTCGCCTGCGGCATGCTGTACTGGGTTGCAACGATTTTCGATCGGCAGGGATTGGTCGAAAGTGGGGTGCCGCTCGATCCCGGGCTGAAAGGATGGCTGACCGCGCTCTACTTCAGCTTCGTGACTGCCACCTCGGTCGGCTATGGCGATGTTCTGCCGCGAGGATTGGCGCGGCTGCTTGCGGTGATCGAGGCGGTTAGCGGTTTGCTGATTTTCGGCGCGGTGGTCGCCAAGTTCGTATCGCGCCGCCAGGATGAACTGGTGCGCGAGATTCATCGCATCACCTTCGAGGAGCGCCTCGATCGCGTCCAGACCAACCTGCATCTGGTGATATCGGAGCTGCAGTCGATCGCGGCGCTATGCGACAACCCCGACGCGCGACTCGACCGAATGGGCTCGCGCTACGAAAGCGCAGTCCTGATCTTCGCCGGTGAGCTGCGCGCTATCCATCATCTTTTGTACCAGCCTCGTAACGCGGCGCCCGAGCCAATTCTGGCGGCGATTCTCGCCAGCCTCTCCTCCGCTCTCAGCACGTTGGTTGAACTGATTGCATGCACCCCGAGGGGCTTCGTGCGCTCGCCGGCGCTAAACGCCGCGCTCAAGGCGATTTCGGATCTGGCCGACGAAATTTGCGCCGAATGCGTGCCGCTGGTGTACGGACCTGCCTTGCGCGACTGGATGGATCGCATCCAGCTCACCGCGAGAAGAATCCACTAGAGCTCGGCGCTAAGGCTTCGCGGCCGAAGGATCGAGCATCGATCTGACTTGCACGAAACGCGCGATCTGCGAACGCGTGATGAGGCCGTCCAGATGGTGGCCGTTGAGCACCAGCAGACGGCCGGCGTCGGCCTCGGCCATCTGATGCATCGCGTCCGAGATACTCGCATTCGGCGCGATGGTGACCTTCGCGCCAACCGGAACCATGATGTCGTGGACGCGGCGGTTGGCGCGCTGGTCGGGCGGACATTCGCGCACTTGCGACAGCGAAAGAACTCCCATCGCGCGGCCGTCCTTCACCACCGGATAACCGCCGTGTCCATGATGCAGAAAATAGCGGTCGATGGCCTCGCTGACTGAGGCGTCGGGATCGATCGTCACCGGCTCGCGAATCATCAGGTCGGCGACGCTGGCGCGTCCGAGCATCTGCTCGATCACCACGCTCTGGTAGCTCGCGTGCGCGGCGCCGCGCAGGAACAGGCCGATGAATATCATCCAGATGCCGCCCACCAATCCGCCGCCGAAGATTTCGACTGCGCCGAGTCCGATCAGTCCCCATGCAATGGTATTTCCCCAATCGGCGGCGGCGGCCGTGGCGCGCCGAAAGTCACCCCAGTAGTGCCACAGGATCGCGCGCAGGATGCGGCCTCCGTCGAGCGGGAAACCCGGCAACAGGTTGAAGACCGCGAGCGCCACATTGATGAAGGCGAGGTAGCTGAAAACCGCGACCCACAATGCCGGCGCGTGGGCGGCGAGGAGCATCTGCTCGAAGGTCCAGAAGATCGCCGCGATCACGACGCTGCTCACCGGCCCGATGGCGGCAATCTTGAATTCGTCGCCGGCGGTTTTCGGCTCGCTCGACAGATGCGCCACTCCGCCGAAGATGAACAGTGTAATGCGCGTCACGTTCTCTCCCAGGCGATTTCCCAGCGCGGCATGCGAGAGCTCGTGACCGAGCACCGAGGCGAAAAACAACACCGTCCCAAGCGCGCCGACGATCCAGTAGCTGGTGAAATCGTGTCCCGGATAGGTACGCGGAAAATATCCTGCGGAGAGACTCCACCAGACCAGTACCGCGATGACTATCCAGGAATAGTCGATTTCGACCTGAACACCGGCAACCTTGAACAGTTCGATGCTTCCCTTGCGCTCGCTCGCCATCCGTCGTTTCTCCTCTCGCGCGACCCAGGTTGC
>JBGPMZ010000040.1:0-9852 GCA_041487255.1 Binataceae bacterium (SeqCode)
CAGCCCCTCCCCGAAACGAATCAGGAAGTATTGGTTGAGCTGATCGATCGAAAGCAGATGGCTGACGAGCTGGTGAACGTAGACGCCGACCCCGCCATTGGCGATGCGCACCTCGCCATTGACGGTTCGCTCGTGCAGCGCGTCGGTAGCGATACCGATTCGCAAAGGGCGCGTTGGGTTTTCAGCGCTCATCGACAGCGGCGCGCGCCGGACCTATCGATCCGATGTGAGTAGAGCCGCCGGACGCATATGAGTACAATTAGGCGCGGTTTCAAGGAAATCCCGATGCAGTCTGGCGACATTCCGTTCCTTTTGCAAAATCTGGTGCTCAAGGACTTCCGGATTCGCTACCGGAATATGTCGTTGGGGGTCGCCTGGTCGGTGGCCAATCCGCTCCTGATGATGGCCATCCTGACGTTTGTCTTCACGCACATCTACCGCAACCCGATCCATCATTTCGCCCTGTTCGCCCTGTGCGCGCTGGTGCCCTTCAACTTCTACAGTCTCGCCGCGATTGCGGGAACCACTTCGCTGCTGGAAAACCAAACCCTGATTAAGCGCGTGCGATGCCCCCGCGCGATATTTCCCATTGCCGCGGTACTCTCGAGTTCATTGCACTTTCTGATTCAAATCTCGCTGCTGATTTTCCTGCTCCTCGTCTTCGGTCACTCTGCCAACCGCTACTGGATCTGGCTGCTCCCGATCTGGACGATGGAGGTGGTTTTCATGTGCGGGCTAAGCCTCATCACCTCGGCGCTCGACATCTACTATCGGGATGTCCGCTACCTGGTCGAGTGTTCGGGGCTGGTGATGTTCTGGATGGTGCCGGTTTTCTATGGCTTCGAGATGATTCCGCATCGCTATCAAACGCTCTACACGATGAATCCAATCGCGGCAGTCGCGGTGATGGACCGCCAGATTTTGCTCGGGGCGACCGCGCCCTCGCTCGCTCTGGCCTTTCAGTTGACTGCGGTATCGCTGAGCGTCCTCGCATTGGGATTCGCATTGTTTGCACGGCTGGAACGCAACCTGGCGGACTATCTGTGAAGTCAGCCGTTCAAAGCAACGATCGCAACGTGGCGTCGCCCGCCGAGGGCGACAGTTCGCTTTCGATTGCTGCTCGACCTTCCCAACCGGTGCTCAGGTTCGAGGCCGTCAGCAAGAGCTATCTGCGCAACGCCGGCCGCGCGCTGCTGAGACATCGGTTGGCGTCATGGCTGAAGCGAGCACCGCTGGAGACCTTCCGCGCGCTGGATGACGTCTCGTTCGAAATAGTCGAAGGCGAGAGCCTCGCGATAGTGGGTTCCAATGGCGCGGGAAAGAGTACCTTGCTTCGCTTGGCGACCGGTATCTCGGCGCCTGAAACCGGGCGCATAATGATCCGCGGAACCATCGCGGCTCTGATGGAGCTCGGGGCCGGCTTTCATCCTGACCTCACCGGCGCGGAGAATCTGGTCCTGAACGCCTCGCTCCTCGGATTGTCGCGGAAAAAGACCTACGAGGAATTCGACTCGATCGTAGAATTCTCAGGCATCGGCGAATTCATCGAGGAACCGCTGCGAACCTATTCCAGCGGAATGATGATGCGGCTGGCGTTTGCGGTCGCGGTCCGCGTAAATCCGGACATCTTGTTTATCGACGAGATCCTCGCGGTCGGAGACAAACAATTCCAGCAGAAGTGTGTCGAGGAGATAAGGCGCCTCAAGCACGCCGGCAAGACCATGGTTTGCGTCTCACACGACGCCACCGTGGTACGCGAGCTATGCGAGGTGGCACTCTGGCTCGAGCACGGACGGATCAAAATGTTCGGGCCTTGCGCTGAGGTTCTCGATAGCTACGAGGGCGCCCTCTCCGGCAGGAAACCGGATCGCGCACAGAAGTAGCAGCATCGGCGCGCACCAGTCGCGCTATCTTTATCGGTTCGTGGACTCGCGCAATCGATCGATAGCTGGTTTCAGCGGCCGCTCCGAATCGCAATAGTCCTTCCACGCAACGCTCCTCGCCATCAGGCGCGGCGCGGTTCGCAGCGTGAACCGCTTCGGATCAAGCCCCGCATGCACCTGCTTCCAGGAGAGTGGCATCGCCACCGGCGCGCCCTCGCGCGCGCGAGGAGACAGTGGAGCTACTGCCGATGACACGAAATCATTGCGCAGGTAGTCGAGGTAGATTCGACCGCCGCGGTCCTTCCTGGTCATCTTGATCAGATAACGATTTGGATGATCGGCCGCCATTCGCACGCACACCTCGCGCGCGAATGCTTTTGCCTCCGGCCAATTCGCATCCTCCTTGCCCGCGGCCAATGGAGTTACAACATGTAGGCCTTTGCCCCCGGTGGTTTTACAGAAGCTGATGAGACCGAGGGCGTCGAGACGATCGCGGACCTCATGCGCAGCTTCGATGACGACGGAAAAATCCACATCCGGTGCGGGATCGAGGTCGAACACCAGCCGCCCCGCAACCGCCGGTTGACCGGGTTGACAGTTCCACGGATGAAGCTCCACGCCCCCTATCTGCGCGGCTTCAGCAAGCGCCTCGACCCGATCGATTTGAAGATACGGCTGGTGCGCGCTGGTAGCCTTCACGAGGGTGAACAGCTTCGAGGTTCCCGGCAGCGCGTGGCGCTGGAAAAACTGCTCCCCGCCGATACCGTCGGGCGCGCGCAAGATGGAGCATGGGCGCCCTTTCAGATGCGTCATCATCCACGGCCCGACCGCCTCGTAATAGCGCGCCAAGTCGAGCTTGGTGACCGGCTGGCCATCGCCGCCGTCAGGCCAAAGAGCCTTGTCAGGTTTAGAAATCGTCACGCTCATCACTATCGCGCCGTCGACCTGATGCGAGATCGTCCGGCGATTCACTCCCGGTCCCATCAGATTCCGAGCCGTTTCATGAGCCGCCACAACGTGGCGCGATCGATCCCGAGATTCCGCGCGGCCTCGGCGCGATTGCCGCGCGCATCTTCAATCGCCGCGGTTATGCGCGAAGACACCACCTGGTCGATCGACGCCTGCAACGTTCCGCGCATCGGCTGCCGCGCGGTCCCGACATTCTGCTCGAGAAGGAGGTCCTCGGGGGTGATGCTGTCGCCGCGCGCCAGCACTGCCGCGCGCTCGAGCGCGTTTTCCAACTCGCGTACGTTGCCCGGCCATCGATGCGACAGGAGCGCCTCTTCGGCTTCGGCGGACAGCGCCAACGCGCGAGCGGTGTCGCCGGATTTGCTGGCGAGGAAATGACGCGCGAGCGGAATGATGTCCTCGCGCCGTTCGCGCAGCGGAGCGAGCTGGATCGTAATCACGCTGAGGCGAAAGAACAGGTCCTCGCGAAACCGGCCCGCGGCAACCTCGTCGCGCAGCACCCGATTGCTCGCGGCCACCAGTCGCAGGTTGACCTTTCGCGGCTCTGACCCGCCGACGCGGAGCACTTCGCCTTCCTGCACGGCGCGCAGCAGCTTGGCCTGGAATTCGATGCTGACCTCGCCGATCTCATCGAGAAAAAGCGTCCCGCCCGAGGCGCGTTCGAAACATCCCGCGCGCGCAGCGGTCGCGCCGGTGAAAGCGCCCTTCTCATGGCCGAACAGCTCGCTCTCCAGGACCCCTTCGGCAAATGCCTTGCAGTTCACCGCCACTAAAGGATTGCCGACCCGATCGCTCCAGTAGTGAAGCAATCGTGCGATGAGTTCCTTACCGGTGCCGCTTTCGCCCTGAATCAGCACGGTGGCGCGGCTCGGCGCCACTCGCCGAACCAGCTCAAGCACTTCGCGGCTGCGCGGGCTCTCGGCGATGATGGTGTCCGGTGAGTAGCGTTCCCCTACTTCCTGGCGCAGGTAGCGGTTCTCGCGGTGCAGCCGCTTCATCTCGAGAGCGCGCGCGACCGTGCTCCTCAGCTCATCGTTATCGAAGGGCTTGGTCAGATAGTCGAAAGCGCCCTCGCGCATCGCGGCAACCGCGGAAGAAACATTTCCATAAGCTGTAATGAGGATGACCGGCAACTCCGGCCGCCGGCGATGCAACTCGCGCAGCAGTTCCATTCCATCCATACCGGCCATTTTCCAGTCGGTGACGACGACGTCGGCGCCGCGCGCTTCGATCGCTGCCAGCGCACTGCCACCATCGCCGCACATTTCGCAGTCGTAGCCGGCATGCGCGAGCGCCGTGGCGACAACTTCGGCCACCCGCTTCTGGTCGTCGACGACCAGCACCCTGGGCTTCATGCCGCCACCGTTGCGCGCTCGGATCCGGGAAGAATGACCGCGAAACGCGCACCGCCCGATGCGCTTTCGCCCACTTCGATCCTGCCGCCATGCGCCTCGACGATCTGGCGCGCAATCGCGAGCCCCAACCCGACTCCCTCGGCCCGCGTGGTGAAGAACGGCTCGAACACACGTTCGCGCAGCTCCGGCGGGACACCCGGACCCGAATCCGATACGGCCAACTCGATCTGAGGACCCGCGGACTTCGCTTCGAGGATTACCTCACTGTAGTTGACAGAGGCTTCGATCGCGTTGGCAACCAGCCCCACGAAGACCTGGCTCATCAGCTCAGGATCGATGTCGACCGCATCGATATTCGCCATTTGATTGCTCCGCAAATGAACATGCTTCTCGGGCCGATGCTCCGCGGCGAGGGTCATCACGCGCTCGAATAGTTCGGCGATCGAAACCCTCACCTGCGCGATTTGCGCCGGGCGCGCGAACGCAAGCAACGAGTTGATGAGATTTCCCAGGCGGTCCGCTTCGTCGGTGATGAACGAACAGGAGCGGCGCGCGCTCGCGCTGTCCGGCGGTACCGTGTCGCGCAGGCTTTGTGCCGCGGATCGAATCACCGCGAGCGGATTTCGCACCTCATGCGCGATTGCGGCGGCCAACTGCCCGAGGGCGGCGAGCTTCTCGCTCTGAATCAGCTTTTCGCGCGCGGTCCTGATTGTCTCCATCTGCTCGCGGATCATGATGCTGGCTCTCTCCTCGCGCCGACGCGCATCGATTGCGCCGCCAAGGAGGAATCCGAGAATCGCGAATGACACGCCGAACCATGCGGCCGTGAGCAGCGTCACGTCGTGCCCGTTGATGGAGAAGGTGGTACCCAGCATCCGCAGCATCGCGGTGTCGCCGATCGACCCGAGCAATCCGATCAGCGCGCCCCACCAATGCAACGATCCGCGAGCGTCCGGCAGCGCTTGCTCTTCCTCGCGACGTGCGTCGGCTTTAGTCATGAGAATCGTCCTACTTGTTGATATCACGCCCGATCGTTGGCGATCGACTTACTGGAAGCCCCGCTCCCAGCTTGAGCAAGAATCGTGGCAGCAGAACTGGCGAGAGGCGACCTCGCGTTTCATGCGGCGCGGCTTTGCGATCGCGCAACAGCGTTGGGATTTGCAACGCCTTCGAGCCAACCGTCTCCAGCAATCGCCAACGAAACACGACGCGGTCCGCATGGCATGCGACTTGGAACATGCCCTCATCAATCCAGTCAAAAAGGAGCACTTCAATGAATCGAAAACAGATCGCGCTAGCCGTCGTTCTCGTGGCGTTTCTCGCGCTCGACGTCGAGGTCATCTACAACTTCGGATACCTCGGGTTTTTCCGAGTGGCGCTGAGCAACAGCGTCGGGGTCGCATGCATGGCCGACCTTGTCATTGCGCTCGGGATGATCTGCATCTGGATGGCCGAAGATGCGCGAGCCCGCGGCATCAGCTTCCTGCCCTATCTAGTCGTCACCTTCGCGCTCGGAAGCGTAGGGCCATTGCTCTACCTGATCCGCCGCTTCGCCAATCAACCGGAAGCCGCGCCGATTCTCGCCGGACAACCGCTTCGCAACTAATCGGCATCTCGAATTTCAACAGATAAAGAAGCAGGAGATGTGCGTGCTTCGAACCAATCAACATCGCGACAATGCTCGGCGTCGCGCCGGAGAATCCTCACCTCTCGAAGTGGTTTGCACGGATGCGCGAACGCCCCAGCATTCAGCGAGATCTGGCGGAGATGAATCAGGCGCTCGCCGCTCTGGCGGGCTAGGATTCGACGATTGAGGGGAGCCTGCGCATCGCGGCCTCCTCCATCATCATGTGCGCTTGCGCGCCTTCCACACTTCCTCGCATGGCCACTTGCGCGACCATTCGAGGGTCACGAATGGATACTCGGATTTCGCATCGGGCGAAGGACGCAGTTCGACCAGATCCTCGACCTCGAATCCCGATTTCCGCAGGAGGCGAATCCAGTCGCCATGCGAAAGATGAAACTCGACACCGGGATCGTTCGGGTACTCGACGCGATGCATTCCGAAGGCGGGACGCAACAACCGCTCGTCCGCGGCGACGCCGTCCTCATCGGGCACGCAGAGCGAGAGCAGGAACGAATTGGTCAGGAAGGCGATGCGGCCGCCGGGCCGCAGCAGGCGCGCCGCCTCAGGAATCCATCGGTACGGATCGCACCATAGAGACGCGCCATATTCCGAGATCGCGAAGTCGAAGCTCGAGTCGGGATATGCAACCTCCTCGGCATTGCCATGGATGAGCGGGAAATCGAGACCGTGCTTTTGCTGCAGCCGCCGCGCAGTATCGAGTTGCGTCTGCGAGTTATCGATGGCGACGACTTTCGCGCCTCGGCGCGCGAGCCACGACGAAACGTATGCGGTGCCGCATCCGAGTTCGATGACGTCCTTGCCCGCGAGGTCGTCGGGAAACATCCGCACTTCCGACTCGGGAACATGCCAGATGCCCCAGCGCGGCGCGTTGTCGGTCCAGCCCCGCTCTCCCGCCGCGGCGAACTTTCGCGCCAACTCATCCCACATCGCGCGATTGCGCCGCACATGTTCCGGCAGGTCACTCATAGTCGTTGCACGAAATGCCGGCGGCTATGCCGGATGCGAGGTTTCCAGCGCGAGGAGCGCCTCTTTCACGATCGCGTGCAGCTCGCCGTTGCCGTGGCGCGCCCACTCGATGAGCTGTGCGCGCATGCGAGGTTCCCAGAAATTCCGCAGATGCGCGGCAATCGATGCGACCGCTTCTTTGTGATCCTCGGCGCCCTCGAAGAAGGCGCCGATCTCATTGGCCATCTTTACCAGCCGGTGGATGTCCATCGCGCGACGCTCAGGGCTTCGAAGTCATCGCGTCGTGTACGATCCGCGCGGGAGGAATGCGCTCCGGGCGGCGTGAGGTCGGCGCCACCTGCACAGCAGTCACCTTGTACTCGGGGCAATTGGTCGCCCAATCGGAGTTCTCGGTGGTGACGACGTTGGCGCCGGTGTCGGGATGATGGAACGTAGTGTAGACGACGCCCGGCTGCACGCGCTCGGTAAGCTGCGCGCGCAGAAAAATCGATCCCTCGCGGCTGCAGACCTCAACCCAGTCGCGCTCGCGAAGCCCGCGCTGCTCCGCGTCATGCGGATGAATTTCCAGCACGTCCTCGGGATGCCAAATTACATTCCTGGTGCGCCGCGTCTGGGTGCCGACGTTGTACTGGGTGAGAATCCGCCCGGTGGTCAGAATCAACGGATAGCGCTGCGTTGTACGCTCGTCGGTCGGAATATACTCAGTCGGGAGCATGCGGCCCTTGCCGCGCACGAACTCGCCGACGTGCATCACGGGCGTGCCTTCGGGCGCCTCGTCGTTGCACGGCCATTGCGCGCTGCCGATGCGATCGAGCTTCTCGTAACTCACACCCGCGAAGGTCGGGGTGAGCCGCGCGATCTCGTCCATGATCTCCGACGGATGGCGATACTCCATCGGATAGCCGAGCGCGCTCGAAAGCATGCACGTCACTTCCCAATCTTCCTTGCCCGCAAGCGGATGCAGCACCTTGCGCACCATCGAGATCCGCCGCTCCGCATTGGTGAACGTGCCGTTCTTTTCCAGGAACGACGACCCCGGCAGAAGAACGTGCGCGTACTTCGCGGTCTCGTTGAGGAAGATGTCCTGGACGATCACGATTTCCATCGCCTGCAGCGCGGCGGCGACGTGCTGCGTATTCGGATCCGACTGCGCGATGTCCTCGCCCTCGATGTAGATTCCCTTGAAACTGCCGTCGAGCGCCGCGTCGAACATGTTGGGAATGCGCAACCCAGGCTCGGGATCGATTTTGACGTGCCACTCGTGCTCAAACTCGGCGCGCAGCTTGGGATCGGAAACGTGCCGATAGCCGCTCAGTTCATGCGGAAATGAACCGACATCGTTGGAGCCCTGGACATTGTTCTGCCCGCGCAGCGGATTGACTCCCACGCCGGCGCGGCCGACGTTGCCGGTGATCATCGCGAGATTCGCCATCGCCAGCACCGCGGTGCTGCCCTGGCTGTGCTCGGTCACCCCGAGGCCGTAATAAATCGCCGAGTTTGGCCCCTTCGCATAGAGCCGCGCGGCGCCACGAATCTTCTCCGCCGGTACGCCGGTGATCTTCTCGGCCGCCTCGGGAGAGTTGCGCTCTTGAACGATGAAGTCGCGCCAGTGATGGAATTCATGCGGCCTGCATCGCTCGTGAATGAAACCTTCGTTGGTGAGGCCTTCGGTCACGATCACATAGGACATCGCGTTGAACAGCGCGACGTTGGTGCCGGGAGTCAATTGCAGAAAGTAGTCGGCCTCGATGTGGGGCATCCGCGCCAGTTCGATCCGGCGAGGATCCGAGACGATCAGCCGCGCGCCTTGGCGGATGCGCCGCTTCAGAATCGAAGCGAATACCGGATGGCCCTCGGTCGGATTCGCGCCGATGACGAAGATTACATCGGACTCGAGCACCGAGTCGAAATCGTTGGTCCCGGCCGGCGTGCCAAACGCGGTCTTCAGCCCATAGCCGGTGGGCGAATGGCAAACGCGCGCGCAGGTATCGACGTTGTTGTTGCCGAACGCCGCACGCACCAATTTCTGAACCAGGTACGCCTCCTCGTTGGTGCATCGCGAGGAGGTGATTCCTCCCACCGAGCCGCGACCGTACTTCGCTTGCACGCGCTTGAGCTCGCGCGCGGCGAATGAGATCGCCTCGTCCCACGAAACCTCGCGCCATGGATCCTGGATACGTTCGCGGATCATCGGCGTGCGCACCCGATCCGGATGCGTCGCGTAGCCCCAGGCGAAGCGGCCTTTCACGCAGGAGTGGCCATGGTTCGGCAGGCCGTCCTTGTTGGGGACCATCCGCACCACTTCGTCGCCACGCACCTCGGCTTTGAAGGAACATCCGACCCCGCAGTAGCCGCAGGTGGTGACGATCGCGCGATCGCCCAGCCCCTTCTCCAGCACGGTTTTTTCCATCAGCGCATCAGTTGGGCAGGCCTGCACACATGCACCGCACGAAACGCATTCAGAATCGATGTAATGCTGATGCTGTCCGGGCGACATCAGCGAGTTGAAGCCGCGTCCGTCGATGGTAAGCGCAAAAGTTCCCTGGATATCGTCGCACGCGCGCACGCATCGGGAGCACAGGATGCATCGCGTCGGGTCGAAGGCAAAGTATGGATTCGAATCGTCAACCGGCAAATCAAAATGAGTGCGCGCGCCGTGATTGTAACGAACCTCGTTGAGGCCGACCTCGCGCGCCATCCGATGCAGTTCGCAGTTGCCGTCCGCCTTGCACTCGGAAGCATCGAGCGGATGGTCGGACATGTAAAGTTCCATCACGCCGCGGCGCAGCTTCTCGAGCTTTTCGCCTCGCGTACGGACCTTGATTCCGGATTCGACGGGAGTGGTGCATGAGGCGGGACATCCGGTGCGTCCTTCGACCTCGATGAGGCATAGGCGGCACGAGCCGAATGCCGCCATCGAATCGGTGGCGCACAGTTTCGGAATCGCGATGCCGGCGATCGCGGCCGCGCGCAGCACCGAGGTGCCCTCGGGAACGCTGACCGCGTGGCCGTCGATCTCGAGCGCGACGAG
>JBGPMZ010000041.1:0-9799 GCA_041487255.1 Binataceae bacterium (SeqCode)
CCCGACTCCGCCTGTTCGACCTCGGCCAGATCGATGCCGGCGCAGAAGTGACGGCCCTCGCCGCGCACTACGAGCGCGCGAATCTCCCGGTCGTTTTCGACTTCCCGCAGCGCCTTGTCCATGCCGTTGAGCACTTCGACGTTGAGCGCGTTGCGCTTGTCGGGACGATTGAGCGAGAGCGTGGCCCAGTTCTGATGGCGCTTGAGGGTGACTACATCGGACATCGCACAAGGCTCCTTGCGTAAGGTCGATACGATTCGAGGGCAGCATCGCACGGGGCGCGCGGAGTCTTCAAGCGACGCGCGGAGGCGGGCTAAACTACGATGCTCACCAGCTTGCCCGCAACGTAGATGATCTTCTTCGGCTGCCGGCCGTCGAGATGACGCTTCACCGCCTCGCTCGCTAGCGCCATCGCCGTCATCTCGGCCTCGGAGGTTCCCACTTCGATCTGCAATCGGTCGCGGACCTTGCCGTTGATCTGAACAACTACCGTGACGGTCTCTTCCTTCGTCAGCGCAGGGTCGAACTTCGGCCACGATTCGAGGTGAATGGAATTGTCATGGCCCAGCGCGCGCCAGATTTCCTCGGTGATGTGGGGCGCCATCGGCGCCAGCATCACGATGTAGGTTTCGAGCGCGAACCGGCCCAGCTCTGCGGGCTTCAGCTTGGCGAGATAGTTGAGTTGATCCATCATCGCGGCGAGCGCGGTGTTGAAGCGCAGCCGCTCGAGATGATCGGTCACCGTCTGGATCGTCTTGTGGGTGCGCTTGACGGTTTCAGGGCTCGGATTTCCCCCAGGCCCGCCAGCCTCGACGTAGCGGCGGACCATGGTCCACACCCGCACGAGATAGCGCGAGGTGCCGGCGACGCCGTCCTCATTCCAGTTGGTGTGTTCGTCGTAGGGACTCATGAAGAGTTCCCACAGCCGCAGCGGGTCGGCGCCGTATTTGTCGATCATCTCGTCCGGCGTGACGACGTTGCCCTTGCTCTTGGACATCTTCTGGCCGTCGCTCGCCCACACCATTCCCTGGTTGCGCAGGACTGAAAACGGCTCCTTGAAGCTGATGAGGCCGGCGTCGGACATCACCTTGGTCCACATGCGCGCGTACAGAAGATGCATGACTGCGTGCTCCGCGCCGCCGACGTAGAGATCGACCGGCAGCCAGTAGTCCGCGGCCTTGCGATCGAAGGGGACTGTGGTCTCATGCGGAGACGCGAAGCGCAGGAAGTACCACGACGAGCATGCGAAGCCGTCGAGCGTGTCGGTTTCGCGCTCAGCCGGGCCTCCGCACTTGGGGCAAGTGGTGTTCACGAATTCGGGAACGTTCGCGAGCGGCGAACGACCCGTGCCGGAGGGCTGATATTCCTTCATCCCAGGAAGCCGCACGGGCAGTTGATCATCGGGCACCGCAACGATGCCGTCCTTCTTGCAGAAGACCATCGGGATCGGCGCGCCCCAGTAGCGCTGTCGCGAGATCAGCCAATCGCGCATCCTGTAACTAACGGTAGGCTTTCCCAGCTCGTGTTCTATGGCATAACGCCCGACCGCCTTGATTGCCTCTTCGGTGGTCAGTCCGTTGAGGAACCCGGAGTTGACGGTGACGCCATGATCCGGAAAAGCGCGATCCGATGGAGGCGTGCTTCCGTCGGCGGGTGCGGTGACGCGCGGAATCTCGAGGCCGTACTTTTTGGCGAATTCGAAGTCACGTTGATCTTCGCCGGGCGCGGCCATGATCGCGCCGGTCCCGTATCCCATCAGGACGTAGTCGGCGATCCAGATCGGAATGTCCTTTTCGGTGAAGACATTGTGTGCGTATGCGCCGGTGAAGACGCCGGTCTTCTCTTTCGCGGTCGAGAGCCGCTCGATCTCGCTCTGCCGCCGGGCCTGCGAGACGTAGGCCTCGACAGCGGCGCGGTGGTCCGGCGTCGCGATCGCCGAGACCAGCGGATGCTCAGGCGCAAGCACCATGAACGACACGCCGAAGACCGTGTCGGGCCGCGTGGTGAAGAAGTGAACCTCTTTTCCGGGATATCCGGTCACGGGAAACGCGAGTTCCGCGCCCTCGGAGCGGCCGATCCAGTTGCGCTGCATCAGCTTGATCGGCTCGGGCCAATCGATCTTTTCGAGATCGTCGAGCAGCGCATCGGCGAATGCGGTCATCTTGATGTACCACTGCTCCAGGTCCTTCTTCGAAACCGGATTATCGGTGTGCCGCCAGCAGCATCCGTTGACGACCTGTTCGTTGGCGAGGATGGTTCGGCACTTGTCACACCACCATTGCGAGCCCATCGCGCGGTACGCCAGTCCGCGCTTGTGTAACAGCAAGAAGAACCATTGCGTCCATTTGTAGTACTCGGGCGACGACGAATTGATCTCGCGCGTCCAGTCGTAGGCGCATCCCGAGATGGTCAGTTGGCGTTTGAAGTTGGCGGCGTAGCGCGGCACGGTCTCGCTCGGATGCGACTGGCGCAGCATCGCCTCATTTTCGGCGGGCAGGCCGAACGCGTCCCACCCCATCGCATGGAGGACGTTGAATCCCGCCATCCGCTTGTAGCGCCCGATGACATCGCATGGGACATAGTTGTGCAGATGCCCGACCGAGAGCCCGGCGCCCGAAGGATAGGGGAACATTTCGAGGACGTAAAATTTCGGATGCGAGGGATCCTCGCGCGTCAGGTAGAGCTGCGAGCGCTCCCACTCAGCCTGCCACTTCGGTTCGATCTTTTTCGGTTCGTAACGTTCTTCCATTTCCGGCCTGCGCAATAATGTCGTTGCGAGCTTAGCCTGACCGTCGCTACGGCTCCATCACGCCGCTCGCCCCTGAACTGAAGTCAAAGCGCCAGTACAGCGCGATTTTCTTGACCGAACGGTATGGTCACGCTAAACGCTTATAATCTAACATCTGGTAGGAACGTGAATCAGCAGATTTCTATAGTGACCGATTCCAGCGTCGATTTGCCCGCGGCCGAGACCGCGCGGCTAGGCATCGAGACCGCGCCGCTTCAGGTGGCGTTCGCGACGGAGTTCTTTCGTGATGACGCACTCGATCGCGCCGAGTTCTATCGCCGATTGAAAGACGAGCCGCGGCTTCCGACTATCGCCGCCGCGATGCCGACGGATTTTCTTGCCGCGTATCGCAAGGCGCATGAGCGGGCCGAACGGGTGCTCTGCCTCATCAATCCGTTCGAATCGTGCTCGACCTATACTGCCGCGTACTCGGCGGCGGTCGTCGCTAAACGCGACAACAAGATCGAAGTCGAGGTGATGAACACCGGGCGCGCCCTGACGGCCTTGGGAGCGGTGGTGATCGGTGCGGCTGAGATGGCGGCGCGTGGCGCCGAACTCAGCGACATCATCAGCGCGATCGAGGAGGCGACGCCGCAAATCGACAGTTTCTACGCACCGACGACGAATGAGTATTTGCGCCGCGACGGCCGTATCTCGCTCTACGAGATGAACGTCGGTCCGCTGCGCGGGATGCTGCCGCTGATTCGCGTATGGGGCCGTATCGCGGTGATCGGCAAGGCTCGCACGCAGGCCGAGAACATCGCGAAGATGCTGGAGCTGGCGCAAAGCGAGCTGGGCGGAAGCGAGGCGATCGTGGCCGTCACGCATGCCAACAATCCCGAAGGCGCCAAGAGCCTCGCCGCTGACGCGCGCAACCGCCTCAAATGTGCGAAACTGATCGTGACCTCGCTCGGGCCGTCGGCGGGAGCGTATTGTGGTGAAGGTACGGTGGGATTGGGATTTTGTCCGAGCCTGCAAAAACTGAACTGAGCAGGGAGCATCGCGCATGAAATTCGGAATCTTCTACGAACATTCAGTACAGAAGCCGTGGTCGCGCCAATCCGAGCTGCGTGAGTATGACCAGGCGATGGAGCAAATCGTCCTCGCAGATGAACTCGGCTTCGATCAGGTTTGGCAGGTCGAGCATCACTTCCTCGAGGAATATTCGCACGGGTCCGCGCCTGAAGTTTTCCTCGCTGCGGTCGCGGCGAAGACCAAGCGCATTCACCTCGGGCAGGGCATTTCCGTATGTCTGCCACCGATGAATCATCCGGCGCGAATCGCCGAGCGCGCCGCGATGCTCGATCTCGTGTCCCACGGCCGCCTCGAGTTCGGCACCGGTCGCTCCGCCACGTGGACGGAGGTCGGCGGTTTCAACATCGATCCCGACAGCACCAAGGAAATGTGGGACGAGTGTATCCGCGCGATTCCCAAGATGTGGACTGAAGACGAATTCGAGTGGCATGGGAAGTACTTCTCGATGCCGCCGCGCAATGTGTTGCCGAAACCGATCCAGGATCCGCATCCGCCGATGTGGGTCGCCGTCTCCTCGCCCGAAACGGCGGTGCAAGCCGCTGAGCGCGGCATCGGAATGCTCGGCGTTACGCTCGGCACGCCCGCGGATTACCGCCGATTGGTCGCCGACTATCGCCGTATCATCAAGCATTGCGATCCGGTCGGGAAATTCGTGAACAACCAGGTCAATGCGGCGAGCTGGCTCTATTGCGGCGAAGATCCGAACGAAGCCAGAGCGGTCGGAGGCGCCGCGGCATTTTCGTTTTTCCAGACTGCGGCGCATTTGGTCGGCCTCGGCGGGATTTATCCCTCGCACGCGTACACCTCGCAAGCCAACGCGACTGCGCTGCTCAGCCAGGCGGAGATTCTGTCGCTGCGCGAAGGCTTCCCGGTCGGCTCGCCCGAGGAGATCATCCAGAACATGCGCTACTGGGAAGAGGTCGGCGTCGAGCGTGTGGTGATGCTGATCAACTTCGACCAGGCGATTCCGCATAAGAAAGTGCTGGCCAGTCTCGAGCGCTTCGCCAAGTACGTGATGCCGGAATTCACCGAAGAGAAAATCGCGGAGCGCGCAAAGAAGGCGCCGAAGACCGACGGCGGTCCGGAAGCGCCTCCGATGGCGACGTAGACTTAATCCTCAGATCTCGCGGACCTAACCCCCGGCCCCTTCCCTTTAGGGAAGGGGAGAAGAAAAATACGAGGACCAGAGCCGGTGCCGGATTTCGGAAGAGCCAAACACGAGAAGTATCAGATCGAGCTGCCGTCCTCGAAGCCGGAATTTCCGGCGCTGCCGTGGACGTGCACCGACGCGACGATGATCAACCTCTACTTCGAGGTGCGCAAGGAAATTCTGCTGGATTGGCTGCCTTCCGAGTACGGCCGCACCGTACCCGCCTATTGCCGACTCTTCTTCGTCGATCATTCGCAAAGTCCGGTGGGTCCGTTTCGCGATGCGACGCTAGCCCTCGGATGCCGCCTAAGCATGATGCCGGCGGCTTTCGTTGCGGCCTCGATCACCAACAGCCGATCCGCGCTCGCGGCGGGTATCTTCGAGCGTGGATATCCCAACGCATTCGGCAAGATCGAGTTCGAGGCCGATCGCAACCGCGCCCATGCGGTCATCAGTGATGAGAAGGGGGCGCTGCTCGAGGTAACGCTGCCGCTGCTGCAGACCATCGAGCCCAGCCGCCTGGCCTACGATCACGTCGATGCGATCAAGACCTCGCGCGGCGACATTGGAGTCCAGACCGATCTGATGGTCACCCAACCGGATTTCCAAATCGATCACGCAGCGATCTGCAAGAATGCGCGAATCGATTATCCCGAGGAACGATCCGAAAGCGCATGGCAGATTCTGAACAACCGCAACCTGGTGAGCGCGCAGGTGATTCGCGGGACGCGCACCTTCGCGGCCTCCCGTCCTCCGGGCTGAATCGAACGATCCTACTTCTTGCGTACGATGGTGATTCCGTCGGCGATCGGGATCATCACCGCTTCGACGCGGGTGTCGGTCGCGATGAAATCGTTCAGCGCGCGAATTGCCGCGGTATCTTCGGACTTGTCATTCGGATCGATGACCTGACCATTCCACAGCACGTTGTCGATCAAGAGAAGCCCATTGCCGCGCAGACGCTTCAGGATCTCCTCGTAGTAGGTTTTGTAGCCACTCTTGTCGGCATCGACGAAAGCGAAATCGAACGTAGGCGAGGCCGGAAGCGCGCGCAGAGTCGCCGCCGCGGGTGCGAGCTTCAACGTGATCTTGTTCGCGACACCGGCGCGCTCCCAGTAGCGCCGCGCGATCGAAGTCCATTCCTGATTGACGTCGAGGCACAGCAGCTTTCCATCGGCTGGCAGCGCTCGCGCGACGCATAGCGAGCTGTATCCGGTGAAGACTCCCACCTCGACCGCGGATTTGGCGCCGATCGCGTGGGCCAGGAGTCCCATCAGCGTTCCCTGCTCGGGCGCGATTTGCATTCCGGCGATGCGCCCGAGTTTGCGCGTCTCTTCAGCCAGATCGCGCAAAATCGGGTCGCTGTTGTGACCATGTTCGGTCACATAGTCGTAGAGCGCCTGATTGAGGTGCAGGAACTTATCGGAAGATGCCATCGTTGAGTGCTCCCAGCGGGGCCGGTAGCGCGGCCGCTGGTATCACATCAACGCGTGCGCAGGCGGTCAACTGATGCCGGCTTCGCTCGCCGCCTTAACCTGTGGCGTCGAAGCTACTTCCCGCCCAGGTAGCCGAAGTCGCCGTGCTGATTAACCGTCAGCGTCCCGGTGAAGATGGTGTGCTGATGATTCTCCGCTTCGTCGAGCGCGACCCGGTACAACATTTCCGGCGCTCCCACCTCGAAGAACTCGTCATTGCGATCCAGCACGTAGAGCCGCTCGCGCCCGTCGCTATCAGTCGCGCCGACGAACATCGCACCTGAGGCGGTCAGCACTGGATCTCCTAACGATTCGATAATCGCACCGAGCGGGGTCAGCTGTCCCCGCTGAATGCGGAGGTCGAGCAGTCCGCGGTTGAGCCGGAAAATTACCGGGATTCGCGCGCACCCGGCTAGAACCGCCGCGGTGCCGTCCGCCATCAGTCCGGGACGGCCGGGCGAGACATATGACACCGGTCCGAGCGGTGTCTCGGTTCCGGTCGGCAGCATCCGTATCATCCCGCTTCCGTCATACATGAACAGCGCGGCGCCACTCGGCGTCTTCGCGGTGAATGCGACCAGCGTGCCTTGCGCCGAGGCCATCGCGCTCGGCAATCCGAACGGCCGCTGGTATTCAGTGTGGTTGGGGCCGAAGTCTCCTTCGACCGCGAGTTCGTGGACACCGGCGCGAGTCGCAATCAGCAGGGTTTGCAGATGCTGGTGATCGTGGGCGGAGTTATCTGCCTTGGGCATTGGATGACGTGCCGACGGTTTCAGCCACGCGCTGAATACCACCTCGCCGTGGTCGCCCATCTGGGGACTGCCGAAACCGAGCACCGCGATTTCGTCGCCTTCGTTGGTTTTGCTGCCCGTTTCCGCAAGGCAGGACAGTGCGCCGTGCGAATACAACAACAACCCGTCGCGGTCGCGGCCGAGTGCCGCCATAAAGGCGATTTGCCCGTCGGCATCGGCGACCGGATACGGATCGCCATGATAAACGGGATTGCACCAGGCCGGTTTGGATTTCACCTCCAGCCGCGTGATGCGACGCTCGGCTGAGGCGTCCGCATCGCCGATGAAAATGCCCCACTGCTGGCGATCGGTGGAACCGTTATCGCCCTTGGTGGTGACCTCGGCGCCGAACACCACGCGCCCGTCCGGCATCATCGAGGGGACGCCCAGCTCGGTGACTTTGCCGCCACCCGGCGCGGCCATTCCCACCGCGGTAACTTGCACCGCTCGCCCTCCACTGTCGCTGGCATACAGCGCCTGCGAAGTTCCGATGCTTACGCCATTGCCGACTCCCTCGAGGGTGAGCGACACCGCATGAGCATTGAGGCTAAAGCCTAGAATGAAGGTGGCAATGACAATGATGCCCCACTGGGCCTTCTTCATGGCGCCCCTCTCCCCTTAAGGCATTGTTAATGCCCGAACTGTCTCTTCCTTATAATCAATAGGTAAGTTCTAAGACAATCCCAAAAATTGCCGGTGAGTTGTGGGGGGGACCTAGTCGAGAATGATTCTTTTTACCTCGCGAAGCATGCGCTCCCGATGCGTTCCGCCCCAGTAGACGTGCGCGCAGTTAGGACACTCGAAGAATCTCTCGTTGGCAGCGTAGACGAACGGTGGGACCCGCCGTCGTACAACTTCGCGGTCGACCTCGATGAGAGCCGTGTTGCATCGGGAGCATCGCGAGAAAGCCCTTTGCAGGACGTCGAAGGGACATCTTGCGAGGATCTCGCGGAGCTGTTCGCGGAATTGGTTGGAATCGAGAAAGACCACGTCGGGCGCGGTTTTGAGGCGCTTGTCGCGCGTCAGCAGGATGCGCCCCTCGCTGCGCGCGATCTTCAGCATCGCGGCGCCGTCGATGCTTTCATCAAAAATTGTGTCGGCGCCGAGCATCCTCAGCCAGCGCGCGACTTTGGCGAGCATTCGATCGGCCGCGAATTTTGCAATTGCCTCCATAGCCGGCTTTCACGAATATGCAGGAAGGAGCTCCAATGAAGGAAGAATCCGTCAACATCCCATCCGGTCAGCTCAAACTCGAAGGCCTCATTGCCAGGCCCGTAGGAACTGCTTCAGTGCGCGGCGCGGTAGTTTGTCATCCGCATCCTCTGTATGGCGGCTCGATGCACAACAACGTGGTGGAAGCCGTCCTCGAGGCACTCTGGCAACTGGGCTTTGCGACGCTGCGGTTCAACTTCCGGGGCGTCGGCGCAAGTGAGGGCGAGCATTCGGGCGGCATCGGCGAGAACGATGATGCCAAGGCCGCGATGCAGCTCCTCCTGTCACAGCCGGGGATCCAAAGCGACGCTGCCATCATGGCAGGTTACTCATTCGGCGCGGTGGTTGCGATGAGAGCGGGGGCACAGTTGCCGGAGGTCGCGACGATTGCGGCGGTGGCGCTGCCGGTAGGGATGGGCAACTTTTCTTCAGCGGCAGGGAGCGGAAAGAAGATCGTCCTGGTCGCCGGCGATCGTGATTCATACTGTCCCCAGCGCGCGATCACGGAATTGGCCGAAAGCTGCGGCGCACACCTGAAGTTGATAGAGGGCGCGGATCATTTTTTCGGCGGCTACGAGGACGCGATCACGAAGGCGCTGGTCGCGTTTCTCGGCGCTTAGCCCGGCGGCGTCATCAATTCGAGCGGAGTTTGAGCCGGCGGCGCCGCGTGGGTCGCCTCCCATATGGCATAGAACGGATCGTCGGGGTGAGCCTTGGCGAGCTCGATGATGCGCTCTATCGTCGCTCGCAGGTCTCCATGATTGATTCGCTCCAGCGCCGCGAAGTTCCCGAGATCATGAAAGTAGATCAGGTAGTTGATGAGGACGGCGTTATTGAGTGGCTGCTTATCGAGGTCGAATCGCTCGAGGCCTGACAGCGTCGGCTTGAGCTTCGCGTAGTCCGACTTGATCTCCTCGAATGCGATCGCCCGGCGCCTGAGAATCTCGTCGTTTCCGAGCCCGCTGCCGTAGATCCTGAGCAGCATGGCCTGCGCTTGCAGCAGGAAATCCGCGAACTTGAGGTCGCTGTCGAAAACGCCGCGCGCCGCGATTGTGTCGGGCGCCGAATCGCCCTCGGTCTGGTTGAAAAACTCTATGGCGCCGCGCGTACCCACGTAATTGGCCGCCGACTCATCGAACGTCGCGTTGCTCGGAAGAAAGTAGGTGCGATGGAAGAGCTCATGCGTGATCACGCCGGCGAGTTCCACCTTGTCGAGCCGCAGAAGATTTGAAAGGAGCGGGTCGTTGAAAAATCCCAGGCTGGAAAACGCCACCGCCGGACGCACCATGGTGTCGTACCCCTCGGCTTCCATCTCGGCCGCCAGGGCGTGCGCCTCATCCTCATTGAA
>JBGPMZ010000042.1:0-9787 GCA_041487255.1 Binataceae bacterium (SeqCode)
GCTCGACCAACTCAAGGAAAAATTCGGCGCCGCGATCCTCCAGGCTGATAGCACGCTGGGCGAGGACAGCATTGTAATTGCGCGCGGCCGGGCGCCCGCGGTATTCCGCGCGCTACACGATGACGGCGATTTCGCCTGCGAGTTTCTCATCGATCTGACCGCGGTGGATTGGCTGGAGCGCCGCCCGCGCTTCGACGTGGTCTATCAACTAAAATCAATGAGCCGCAATCTTCGCCTGCGGGTCAAGATTCAGGTCGGCGCGGACGATGACGCCTGGGTGCCGAGTGTATGTCCGGTCTGGAAATCAGCCGACTTGCTGGAGCGCGAATGCTTTGACATGTTCGGCATTCAGTTCCGCGGGCATCCCGATCTGCGCCGCATCCTGCTGTATGACACTTTCGTCGGCCACCCGCTGCGCAAGGACTATCCGTTCCAGAAGCGGCAACCGATCGTTCCGGAAATAGATCCGATCACGAAGCCGCTGCGACCGACGAAATAGGGAATCATCATGCCGCTGCCCGCACGCTGGTCACAAAAGATCGAGGCCTCCGATCCCGCCGACGAGATCATGGAGCTGCAGATGGGTCCGTCGCATCCCGCGGCGCATGGCACCATCAAGTTCAACCTCAAGCTCGACGGCGAGCGCGTCGCCGATTGCGATGTCGAGGTCGGCTACCTTCATCGCGCGTTCGAAAAAATGTGCGAGCAGGGCACCTGGACGCAATGCTTCCCCTACACCGACCGGCTCAACTACGCCTCGCCTTGCATCAACAATGTTGGCTTCGCGCTCGCGGTCGAAAAGTTGCTCGGCATCGAAGCTCCCGAGCGCGCGCAATATCTGCGCGTGATCATGAGCGAAGTCTCGCGCATCACCGACCATCTCACCTGCATGGGGATGGCGGCGAGCGAGCTCGGCGCTGTCACGGTCGGCTTCCTCATGATCGAAGGGCGCGAGATGCTCTACGATCTGGTAGAGGCGGTCACCGGCGCGCGCCTGACCGTGACCTGGTGCCGTGTCGGCGGCGTCGCGCACGACCTGCCGGACGATTTCAACGATCGAATCTCCATTGCGATGAGGCATATCGACGGGCTCCTCGGGGACGCCGACAAACTGCTCTCGCGCAACCGCGTTTTCATCGATCGGATGTCGGGCGTCGGAATCCTGCCCCAGAAAGACGCGATTTCCTACGGATTGACAGGTCCGCTGCTGCGCGCCAGTGGGGTCGCCTATGACGTCCGGAAGGCCAATCCTTACTTGGTTTACGATCGCTTCAACTTCGACCTCCCGACCGGCGAACGCGGCGACAACTACGATCGTTTCAACGTGCGCTTCCGGGAAATCGCGGAATCGCAGAAGATCATCGCACAAGCGATGAAAGATCTTCCCGTCGGACCGGTGATGATCGGCGATCCCAAAATCGCGCTGCCGCCCAAGGAACGCGTTTACAACTCCATCGAGGGGCTGATGAACCACTTCAAGCTCATCATGGAAGGAATCAAGGTGCCTGCGGGCGAGACCTACAGCGCGGTCGAAGGCGCCAACGGCGAGCTCGGCTTTTATGTGGTGAGCGACGGCAGCGGCCGGCCTTACCGGGTGCGGGTCAGGCCGCCATGCTTCCTCGCGATGGGTGCCCTCAACAAGATGCTCATTGGCCACATGATCCCCGACATCATAACCACGTTTGGGATGATCAACATGATCGGCGGCGAATGCGATCGCTAACCATTATTTAGCCCAGGGCGACTCTCAACTCGAAAACGTCGTCCACAATACTCCGGTTTCCGCGCAGCTAGAGATAGATAGCTTCAACACGCGTTTGCCTTACTAGGGCTACACGCGCTAATCCTACGGGCTTCGCGAAAGATTTACCTTTGAGAGGCGCGTTACCAATCTTGGCTGCTAAATTGCGCGGTCTCCGTCATTTCTGCACGGTGACGTATTTGGTTGCGAAAACCAGACTCGTGACTATTGTTTTGGCGTCGGTTTGCGAAGGTCTGGCTCTGGCCACTCCCGGTTTCGCGCAGAATCAGTCTGCTGAGCCTGGCAGTCAAAGTGCGGGGGCTTCGGATCAACCAGATTTCAACCGCGAAGTCTACTACCGGAACAAGCTCGAACTCGCCTTCGATACCGGGTGGCTATGGTACAACATCCCGCTGGTCTTCGATTCTCTCCTGGGAGATAGGTTTGCGCGCGAGCCAGGAGTGCCCAACTACACATTGGTGCCTCTAAATTTTTCGCTGCGATGGCAGTTGTATGACATATGCGGCCCCTCGATCCTGCGCGGCAATACCGACTTCACCTTCAGCGGCAATTACACTATAATCGAACAAAGGCCCGAGTCCTACTACACTGCAGTCGTCGCGGGTTTTCGCTACAACTTCATTCAGCCCAATTGGAGACTCGTGCCATTTTTCGAATTGCGCGGAGGGATGGGATTCACCGACGCGCAACAGCCTTATGAGGTGGCACATCACCAGCCGGCGGTTGGACAGGGGCAGGATTTTACCTTCACTTTCTCGATGGGGGCGGGTCTTCGGTACAACTTCAATCCGACCTACAGCGTCTCCTTGGGAATTACCTACATGCACATCTCGAACCTCTATCTATCGGAGCCCAAGTATTACAACCACGGCGTCAACGTGGTTGGCCCGAGCATAGGACTCAACATTGCACTTCCAACGCTAGCCTCGGCATTTAGAAGCATGACCGAGGGAGTTACGGTTCCGCTCGACGAGCTCGCGGGTAAACTCTAGAGAGCCTCACGAGACCTCGACGCTGGTTGGTTTCACGTCGAGAAGGCGCAAATGGCGGGTCGCCCCAATAACTGTAAAATCGGCGCGGTAGCGGATATCATCCGACGACGCGCCGATCATGATTGCCATTTCACCGGGCTCGACCGCGAACCTCATATCGCTTCCGTGGAAAGCCGCCTGACTCAGGTCAAGCGTGAATGTCACGCGGCGCCTCTCGCCAACACCAAGTGGAACCCGCGCGAATCCCTTCAGCTCCTTGACCGGTCGCGTCACGCTCCCGGCTTTGTCGCGCAAATAGAGCTGCACGATTTCGTCACCATCGCGCGGACCGTCGTTGGCGACGCTGATTGATGCACGAAGCTGACCATCGGGAGGAACTTCGGTCGCATCGAGCGCGCCCTCTGAATAGGTGAACGTCGAGTAACTCAGCCCGAAGCCAAACGGAAACAATGGCTTGCAGCTCAGGTCGGCATAGTCGCCCCAGAACTGACTGCGCTGCCCCGACGGCTTATGCGAGTAGTAGAGCGGCATCTGTCCCTGGTCGCGCGGCATCGAGACCGGCAGGCGTCCCGCAGGATTGACGCGGCCAGTCAACACATCGGCGATCGCACTCCCGCCCTCCTCGCCGGGAGGAAATGCGAGAATCGCGGCGCCAACTTTCTCGATTGCATGGGTGAGCGCGAGCGGACGTCCATCGATGACTACCAACACGATTGGCTTGCCGACGGCCGCCACCGCCGCGACGAATTCCTCCTGCACTCCGGGAAGCTGCAAGGTCGCGCGATCGGTGGCCTCGCCGCTGGTGCATCCGCGGCTGAGCCCGGACTTTCCACCGACGCATAGCACCACGATTTCGGCCCATCGCGCGGCCGCGATCGCGTCATCGAAGCCTGACAGATCATCGTCGAAAGCGTTGCAGCCGTGGGCGCTCCTAATCTCGGCGCGCCTTCCCAGCGCAGCGCAAAGCGCCTCCAGCGGCGTGACCATTTTTGGAAAGCGATCGTTGAGATCGATCTGCCGGCGCTGCGATGAAATCGACGTCGCGATTGCGCTCGCCTCGGACTCCATCACCGGCGCCGCGCTCCCTTCCAACCGATGAGCCGTCGCGCCGGCAGTCTGGCTGGGCCGCTCCGGCATCGGACCGAACAGGATCTCGTGATGCGTCGGATAGTGATAGTCACCCTGCAGCAGCCGCTTCGAGTCCGCAGTTGGCCCGATGACGGCGATGCGTTTGAGATCGTCGCGCAACGGTAGGAGCTGCTCGTCGTTTTTCAGCAACACGATCGATGCGCTCGCGATCTCGCGCGCGAGCGCACGGTCATCGGGAGTGTCGAACACGGAGGCGGCCGCGCCTGCGTCGACATACGGATGCTCGAACAGACCGAGTTCGAACTTCGCGCGCAGTACGCGCCGAACCGAGCGATCAACGAGCTCAATCGACACCTCGCCCGCGTCGATCGCCTCGCGCAAAGGCGCGCCATACACGTCAAGATGAGGAAGTTCTACATCGAGACCGGCGCTGAGCCCGAGTCGCGCGGCCTCGCGCGGGGTGGCTGCGATGTTGTGACAATTGTGCAGCGCGGGAAGGGTGTAGTAGTCGGACACCACGCTGCCGGTGAAGCCCAACTCGCCCCGCAGGATCTCATCGAGGAGGTACGCCGATGCGCCACACGGAACCCCGTCGATCTCCTGGTACGCGTTCATAACGGAGCGCAGGTTCGCCTCCGTGATCATCGCGGCATATGGCGGAATGAAGGTGTCGAGCAGCTCGCGGCGCGCGATATGCGACGGCGCCCAGTTCAGTCCGCCCTCCGAAAAGCTGTAGCCGGTGAAGTGCTTGCCGGTGCAAATGACGCCGCGCGTGAGGTCGTCTCCTTGCACGCCCTTTACGTATGCGACACCCATCCGCGCGACGAGATACGTATCCTCACCGAAGGTCTCCTCGCATCGGCCCCAGCGCGCGTCGCGCACCACGTCGACCACCGGTGCGAGCGCATGGCGTGCGCCGACCGCGAGCATGTGGCGGCGAACGGCGAGGCCCATCTTCCGTGCGAGTTCCGGGTTGAAGGTTGAGGCGAGCGCGAGCGGCATCGGAAAGCACGCGGCATCCTGCGCGAGGAAGCCTGCGCAACCTTCGTCGTGAAAAATCGCGGGAATCGCGAGCCGCGTCTCTTCGACCAGGAATCCCTGAATCGCATTGGTAGTGCGCGCGCACTGTTCGGGTGTCAGGAGCGCGGTGTGGCGCGAGACGTGCCCGGTGCCGTGTCGCAGCACCTCGCGCGCGACGTCGCGATCGATCCCGTCGCCGCGAAGCAACGGGCGGCTCCAGATTCCGCCGAGCTGAGCGATTTTCTCATCCAGCGTCATTCGCGCGAGCAGGTCTTCGATGCGCCGATCGATCGAAAGCGATGAATCCTTGTACCGGATATCAGACATTGTAAGAGCCGATTAAGCGCTGCGTGCTGCCTGCGAAGGCTTAGGATTAGTCTCCCTTGGCAGAACTTCCCGCTCGATCTGGCTCTCGCCCCGATATCTCGCGTCCTCCAGTTCGTATCGTTTCTGCAGATTCATCCAGAACTCGGCGGAAGTTCCAAAGTAGCGCGCGAGCCGAAGCGCCGTTTCTGCGCTGATTCCGCGCGCTCCGTCGACGATTTGACCGATCCGGTTGGCCGGTACCCGCAGCGCAAGTGCGAGCTGGTGCATGTTAAGGCCAAGAGGTTTGAGAAATTCCTCTGCCAGGATTTCACCCGGATGGACCGGAGCTACTGCTCTTCGCTGACGCCGCATGATGCTCCAAATCGTCGGTCAATGGTAATCTACGATTTCGACCCGCTCGGCATCTCGCCCTCGCCATTCAAAGCAGAGGCGCCACTGCCGATTGATACGAATACTGTACTGACCGCGGCGATCGCCAACTAGCCGTTCGAGTTCGTTCCCAGGATTGATCGGAAGCTCTCTTAGGGTTACCGCCGCGTCCAGAAGTACCAGCTTTCGAGACGCGACTCGTTCAATACTCTGAAATTGGCTGCTGCGCCCGGTGTTGAAGAGCTTCTGGGTTTCGCGGCTGCGGAAGCTCTTTATCACATACGACTATCGTAAGACGATCGCAGTATGACGTCAATCATAAAATGTAGGGCTCATTTGATGATGCCGCGCGAGCGCAATGATGCGATGGTCGCGGAGTCGTAGTCGAGCAATTCGCGCAGCAGCTCTTCGCCATGTTCGCCGTGCAGCGGGGCGGCGCGTTGGATCTGTCCCGGCGTCGCGGAAAACTTCATCAGCATTCCGGTCTGCCACACCTTGCCCCATTGCGAATGGTTCAGTTCAGCGATCAGCTCGTTGGCCACGATTTGCGGATCAGAGAACAGGTCTCGGAAATGATGCACGTATGTTGCCGGAATGCGGGCGTGGCGGAGGCGAATCAGCGCGTCATCGCGATCGAGCTTTTGAAATTCCTCGGCTAGAGCCGAGGCGAGCCCGCCATTATCGGACTCGCGGGTGGCCGCCGCATATTCGAGTTTCGGCAGCGAGGAAAAAATCCCCCCTAGCGCATGCCACTGCGATTGATCATCGAGCGCGAGATACAGCCACTCGCCATCGCGACATTGATACGCGCGTGCCAATGCCGAGGAGCCGCGACGTTCTGGCGCGCCATTTTCCATGTCGGGACGGCCGTCATAAAAAATGAACTCGCCAGCCTGAAACGCCATCGACGCCTGCAGCAACGTCGTGGAGCAGAACTGGCCGAGCCCGGTCCTCTGCCGCGCGCGCAAGGCCAGGATGCATCCGAATGCCGAGAGCATCGCGGCGCCGTAGTCGCAAATCGCGCAGGTTAGATACACCGGGTGATGATGCGGACCGCCTTGCGCCGCCATCACGCCCGAGCGCGCTTGCAGTATCGGATCGAATCCGGGCTGGTCGTGATCGGGGCCACTGTTGCCGAACGCGTTGACCGACATATAGATGAGGCCGGGATTCGCTTTCGCGAGGGTGTCGTAATCGAGTCCGAACCGCTTCATTCGGCCGGGCCGTAGATTTTCCACCAGCACGTCGGCCTCTTCCGCAAGCCGATAGACGATGTCGAGACCCTCACGTTGGTTGAGATCGATTGCGAGGCCGCGCTTGCCCTGGTTCCATCCCAGAAAACCGAAACCGAAGTGGCGGAACGGATCCCCGTCGAGGCTCTCGATTTTGACTACGTTGGCGCCCAGTTGCGCGAGGATCATCGGCCCGTACGACCCGGCGATGTAGCTGGCGAAATCGAGCACCGTGACGCCGTCGAGCGGACCCTTGAGGAGACAGCTCTGGTTGGTCGCGGCCAGCGCATGAGGCGCGTGGTGGAAAGTCTCGTGATGGTTCGCGTTCGGCGCCGCCGGAGCAGGGCCCGCAATCTCGCCCGGCGTCGCGGTCAAAGTGACAGGAACTCCCAGCTGGACGGTGTCGCCGAGGACCGAATCTCGCACCTGCTGGCGCATTCCTACAGCGGCGGTTTGCGGATAGGCGATGAATTCCTGACGCGTCATGACCGGGGCGCTGGGCACGTCGGCTTCGCGAAGAATCTTGACCCATTCATCTCGCGGCCTGGTTCTGATTACTGGCTCCAGGATGTCCTTGAGCGCCTGCCAATGTTCCGTAGGAATACCCCATGGCGCGTTTTCGAAACGCGGATCGGAAACCAGCTCCGGCAGATCCAACGCGAGCACGAATTTTCCCCAGAATGTCGGGTTGCCGCATGCGACAAACAGGAACTTATGATCCGAGGCCTCGAACAACCGATAACATGGGATCGGACCGAGCGGATCCTGCGCGCCGTGATAGAGCGTCGTCATCTTCTCGTGCTTCATGACACCGCCGGTTTGCAGAGATAGCGCCCCGGCCAATAACGAAACCTCGATCTCCTGACCCTCACCGGTATGCTCGCGCGCGATGAGTCCCGCCACCGCAGCGCTCGCGCCCATCACGCCGGCCGAATAGCTCGCGGCGGGAAACACCAGAGGAACAGGGTTGCCGCTGCGCGCCCATTGGCTCCCCGCAATACCGGCGCGAGCGGCGACCAGGTCGTCGCCCGCGTCGAACTCGGCGTCGGGTCCGCGACTTCCGAATGAAGGGATGTTAATCACCAGCGCATGCGGATTTATTTTTCGAATCGATCCGTAGTCCAGGCCTTGCGCCTTCAGCCGGCTCGGCGTTGAGCCAGTGATGACGATGTCCGCGCTCTTCAGGAGCGCCGCGATCGACCATTTTCCATCGGTTGTAGTTCCATCGATCCAGACGGAGCGCTTCGACCGATTGAGGACCTGAAAGTGAGGCGTGCCACGCTCGCGCGCTCCGCCGGGCGGCTCGACTTTGATAGCATCGGCGCCCTGCTCAGCCAGCAGCATCGCGGCATACGCAGCGCCGAGGTTGGAGTGGAACTCGAGGACGTTTATTCCGGCAAGTGCTTTCGCCATTCGATGTGGATATTCGTCCAGTCCATGGCTTGACTTCAAGGCGCGGCAACGCCTCGTTAATGGTTCCGTAATCTGATTTCCTTAAATTGATCCCGCGACGCGCTGGCATCGTGGCGCGCAAGCCTGGTCGTCGTTCGAATCTGAACCTGGAGGGGAAAACCCAATGCGAAAACGAAAAGTTCTGTTGCTCCTTTTTACCGCTGCGATGGTGCTTGGTGGATGGCGCGCGGGATGGTCCGATCTGCTCATCAATGGCGCTGGCGCGACTTTCCCGTATCCCATCTATTCCAAGTGGTTTAATGTCTACGCGCAAGCGAACCCGGGCGTACACATTAACTACCAATCGATCGGTTCCGGCGGCGGCATCCGGATGCTGAGCCAGCGCACGGTGGATATCGGCGCGAGCGACGCACCGATGACAGAAGATCAGCTGAAACAGGCGCCGGGCAAGGTTCTGCACTTCCCGTCGGTGATGGGTGCGGTCGTGGTAGCCTACAACGTTCCGGAGGTGAAAGACCCCCTCAAACTTACCGGCCCGGTGGTTGCCGACATCTTCATGGGCAAAATCACCAAGTGGAATGATCCTGCGATTACGAAGCTTAATCCGGGCGTCAGCTTGCCGGAGAGCGATATCACCCCCTGCCATCGATCGGATGGCAGCGGCACCACCTACATCTTCGCCGACTACCTCTCGAAAGTAAGTCCTGAATGGGCCAAGGGGATGGGCAAGTCGACCTCGCTTAAATGGAACGGCGGATTGGGCGGCAAGGGCAACGAAGGTGTGACCGCACTCGTGCAGCAGACGCCAGGCGCGATCGGATACATCGAGTTGATTTACGCGCTCAACAACCATATCCCGTTTGCTGATCTTCAGAATCATGACGGCAAATTTGTGACCGCGAGCCTCGAAGGAGTGACCGCCGCGGCCGCAGCGTCAGCCTCGAACATGCCGGCGGATTTCCGCGTCTCGATCACCGATGCGCCCGGCGCCACTTCGTATCCGATTTCGTCCTTTACCTGGTTGCTCGTATATCAGCAGCAAACCGACAAGACGAAGGGCGAGCAGATCGTGAAGTTCCTGAAATGGGCGCTCCATGACGGTCAGCAATACCCTGAGTCTTTGAAGTATGCGCAGCTTCCAGCGGGGGTCGTAGCCCTCGAGGACAAGCAGGTAGAGGAGATCCAGCTTCCCAAATGACATCATCGCGGAGCCGGAAGACTCCCGGCTCCGCACCTTGTATTATTCGCAGGGAATGAAACCAGCACACCAAAGCTGGCGTAGTTCTCTACAATGAGGCGAATCGCGCCAATATCGATTGCTATCGTGTGCATGGTCTGCGTCGCCCACGCGGTCACCGCGCAATCCAGCAACGTCGACAAGACGGCCAGCGCCAAACTGACGAAATATCTTCATAGCCACAGGCTGCCGATGGTGGGCGCGCAGCTTTCCAATACTGATTCAGGCCGCCAGCTTTTGCTTTACGGCTTCGTCGCAACCGCGTGCGGTAAACAGGACGCGGTGACGAAGTCGAAAGGATATCTGCACGACTCGACAATCGCGATCAGTAACAACATCCGCGTCA
>JBGPMZ010000043.1:0-9736 GCA_041487255.1 Binataceae bacterium (SeqCode)
CGTCCCGAGCGCGGCGCGGAACTCCTCTTTGTCGAGGCCCTGGTTGTTGAACATCATCGCCAGCGGCGGCCCCGAGATGGTGGTGGTGGCGTAGAGCGTGCCTACGCCCAATCCGAGCGGAAGTCCGGCCAGATGCTCCGAGTGAATCGGCCTGCGATAGCCCGCCGCCTGCATCAGGATGATCGGGAGCAGGACGATATAGGTCCCGAACTTCAGCATTCCGGGATTGGCGCTCTTCAGCATGAAACTCCCGATGATGATGCCGGGAACGAGCCCGATAAGAATCGGCAGTGCGCGCTTATAAACCGCGGCCAGGCTGCCGCGATTAAGGATGACGACCCAGGTGTTGATCGCGAGTTCGACCAGCACCAGCGCCGGGCTGAGCATCTTATTGGGAAAGAAAAGGAGCGCGACCGGAACCGTCAACGAAGAGAATCCATAACCGATTGCGCCGTTGACCGTCGCCGCGAAGAGCGCGATCACGAAGAGAGCTATTCCACCAGTGCCGAGACCAAGCATCGGATGTCTCCGAATAGATTACTTAGTTAGTCTCGAAAGTTATATACTGGATCGGAGTTTGTTGCGCAAGCTTTGGCTACTGATTCGATAGAGAATAAGGGGAGTGAGGATCGACTACCCGCGAAGAACATAGGTGGAACCCTCGCGGCTATCCCTAACGTCGTAGCCGCGCTGCTCGAGCTCCTTTCTGAGTTCGTCGGAACGCTTGAAGTTCTTGTCACGGCGCGCCGCCGCGCGATCCTCGATGAGCTTGGCGATCTCCGGCGGGAACTCTGTCTTGCGCGAGGCCTGCGCGGTTTCGCGAATCGCCTCGACGTCGAGGCCGACCACTGAATCGACAGCGCGCAGCGTATTCCAAATCCGATGATCGCCGCGCCGATACGACTCCCCGATCAGATCGAGCACCACCGCGAGCGCCTGCGCGGTGTTGAGGTCGTTGTCGATCGCTTCGCCGAAGCGATCGCGATACTCGCTCGCCCATCCGCTATCTTCGGTGGCCTTCGCGATCTCGTCCGGCACGCCGCGCGCGAACTCCGCGATGTAGTCGTAATTCTTTTGCGCCGACTGGATGGTGTCGCTCAACACCACCTCCGATCGATACTTCGCCCCGAAGCACAGCAGCCGAAACGCGAGCGGATTGAGACCCGCTCTTACCAGGTCATCAAGAACCGGGAACTTGCCAGAGCTCTTGCTGATCTTGGTTCCCGGGCGCTCGACCAGGAACGCATTGTGCACGAAGTAGCGCACGAACGGATGGCCGGTCGCGCTTTCGGATTGTGCGATTTCATTCTCATGATGCACCGGAATGTGATCGGTGCCGCCGGTGTGAAGGTCGATCGTCTCGCCGAGGTATTTCATCGACATCGCGGAGCACTCGATGTGCCAGCCCGGGTAGCCGCGGCCCCACGGGCTGTCCCATTGCATCAGATGGCCGGACTTGCCCATCACCCACAGCGCGAAGTCGTGCGGACTTTTCTTGTCCGACGAATGCTCGAGGCGCTGCCCCGAGGCCTGCTCATCAAGGCTCTGGCGCGAGAGACGCCCCATCTTGTCGGGGCCGCGCCATTTCTCGACGTCGAAGTACACGCCGCTCGGCGTGACATAGGCGTAGCCGCGCTCGATGATGCGCTTGGTCAGCGCGAGCATTTCGGGAATGTGATCGGTCGCGCGGCTCAGCACGTCGGGGCGTTGGATCTTCAGCAGATCCATATCGCGCAAAAACAGTCCGAGATAGTAGTCGGCGATTTCGCGCGGGGTTTTCTCTTCCGCGCGCGCGGTCTTCTCGATTTTGTCCTCGCCGGCGTCCGCATCGTCGGTCATATGGCCAACGTCGGTGACGTTCATGACGTGGCGGACGCGATAGCCGTTGAACTTGAGCGCGCGCTTGAGCGTATCGACAAACAGATACGCGCGCATGTTGCCGAGGTGCGGCGGCAGGTAAACCGTCGGGCCGCATGAGTACATGCTGACCTCCGGCGGATGCTGCGGTTGAAACTCCTCGACGCTGCGGCTCAGCGTATTGAAGATGTGGAACAACTTCACGCTTTTGAAGATACCAGCTTCATGCGATGGAGAAAGGTCCGTCTAAGGCTGCTCAACACAGCAGCTCTGGATCTCGGATTGCGCGAGGTCGTGGTCGATCGGATTGAGATGCGGATGGCCAATCAGCACGCCCCAGCCGATTTCCTCGCGGAGGTAGTGCACGCGCGGGTCGGCCGGGATCGCGACTTCATCGGCGGTTTCGGTTTCGACGTCGCACCTCACCTTGCCCTGCGGCACGACGAAGGCATGATAGCCGCCGGGGCCAATGCGCGCGGTCTCCTCACCGCAGGTCACCGAGGGGCGCACCAACGAACCGAAGTAACTGTAAGGGCGATAGACGTAGATCACCTGGTCGTTCGATCGCAGCGAGGCTTTTTCGAATGGACGGCCTTGTACCGCGCATCCGCTGACCACCGCGATCCATGTTGCGGCAGCGATCGCAGGCACCAATCGATTCATTCTGTGATGACGGTGCGCGCGACGCAGTCGGCGTCTTCATCGAGCTTCCGGTCGATGCGGTTGCGCACCGCCTCGCGCGCGGCGCGGTCCAGCTCCGAGTGCTTCGGCTCGGAGTACAGATTGTAGGATTTCGACAGATGCGCCTTGGCGGTGTAGTCGCCGATCACTTTGTTACCTTCGAAGATCGTCAGCGACGCGAAAGCAGTCACTCCATAGTCGCCAAGTGGCGATCCCAAATAGGTCACCGGATCGAGCGCCGAGATGACCATCGGAATGTGGTACTCGTCGTGGGTCAGTTCCTCGCGATAGGAGAACGACCGCGGCGCGTCGTCGGACAATGACCTCGCAATCGCCGGCGGGAGTTCCGTCGGATCGCCTTCGACGAGGCGGCCTTTATATGGAAGCCCGAGTGTTCCGACGCGGGGCGACCTTGGTTGCGTATCGGCGATCTGTGGCGCAGGGACATATGGCTGTTGCGGGGCACATCCGAAGATGGGAGTTGCCAACAGCAGTCCCATCAAAACGAAACCGTGTCGCGGAGCCATGGCGTGCCGACGCGATAGAGCGTCCAGAGCTTCAGTGATCGGAGGCTTGGCGCGGGCGGCCTGAGCCGTCGCGCTGGTAGCGACTGGCGGCGATGCGCTTGTATTGGCGATCGGCGAGCCACGCATAGCCTGGAATGTACCACGCACACGCGAGCCATCCTTTGATACCCGGCTGGCGGCGGAGGATTTCATTGATCGCACGCGCGCCACGATACACCATCCCCTGATCGTCGACCGCGTGCAGCTCTTCCATGAGGTCAGGCATTTCGAGCGAGGGAAATTTTGCGCGCGCTTCGGGATTGTGCAGATCGATTGGCTCGATCTTGCCCGAGGAATCGAACTTCTCGATCGCCTGAATACTGGTGCGGCACATGTCGCATCCGCCGTCATACAGGACCGCCAGCATCCCGCGGGTGGCCTTGCCCTCGGGCGGGGCGGTGGGTGACGTTTGCGCCTGCTCCGACGACATGGTCTAACGCCTCGACAGCCGCGGATTTTCCGCCGTGTGGCGCGCCTTCTTGCTCTCGGTATAGATGCGCCATTCGTAGCCGTCGACGAGCGACTTCCAGCTCGCCTCCACCGCGTCGGACGATTTCGCCATCGTGGTCCAGGCTTGGGTCCCGTCGGAGAATTTCTTTACCGAAATCACTTCGGCTTCGGTCGATTCGCCGCTGCCGTGCGTGTAGGTTTCGGTGACCTTGATGCTCGAGACCGAGGGAAAATACTTCAGCAGCGCTTTGCGCAGCGCGGTATCGAGCGCGTTGACCACGCCGACCCCGCGCGCCGCTTCGGTTTCCTCGAGCTCGCCGACCCTGATCACGATGGTCGCGTCGATGGTCAGCTTGCCCTCGAAGAAATCGTCGATGATGCGCCGCCGGATGATTTCAAACGGCGGCTCATATGCGGGCGAGGTGCGAAATTCTCGCAACTCGCGCGAGGCCTGGGGTATTTCCGCCTCGTAGAAACTGGTCTGTCGGTCCGTGTTCATGGACGCCACCCAAGAAGATTATTCTGCCGCTTTCCAATTTGTTGCAAGGCAGGCTTGTTCATAGATCTGCTTGCCTCAGGCACGATTGTTCGCTCCTGATTTGTAGCCGCTATTTCAAATCCCTGCTCACTAATCAAAGATTGTACATGCGCTGGTCGTTTTCGTCTGTCGCTTCCATCCTGCTGCTGGTAGCTGCCACCGTCTCCCCCGGTTACGCGCATGCTCAAACCGCCACGGCGACGCCGCAGAGTGCCGCGACGCCGCTCGCTGCTACGACGCCCGTCGCAGCGAGACAGAAGCTGCGGATCCCGGTGACGATCGACTATCTCGCGCTTGGCGCCGCGATGAAGGAGCAGCTGTATACCGACCACGGACGCGCGCCGCTCTGGAACGGTTCCGATCGATGCCAGTACTTCTACGCCGAGAATCCGCGTTTCGCTCGCGCCGGGGCCAACGTGAAACTCGAAAGCGACGGCAGCCTCATGATCGGCTTGATGGTGGGGAGCCAATGCGTCAGCCCGATCGTGTGGAACGGAGTCCTCGAGGTGGAAACCGCGCCCTATATCGCCCCGCATCTGATGCTCAAGTTCCGCGTCACCGATATCAATCTCTACGATCGCAATCATGAGAAGACGCTGCTCGTCGGCAAAGGGTTCGATCTCATCAAGCAGTACTACATTCCCAAGCTCGAGACCTTCACCTTCGACCTCAGTCCGGCGTTCCAGGAGTTTCAGGAACTCGTGAAAGCGGGCGCACCGCCGGAAGTCACGGAGCGCGTCACTCAGACGCTTGCCACTTTGAAGGCTGAGCCGGAACTGCTTGCGACCGACACTGGTGTGCGCACCACCATCGATCTCACCGTACCGGCCTTTGAACCGATCCCGACGCCCTCCGCGCCTGTTCAACTGACGCCGCAGGAGCTCGCCGCATTCGAAAAGAACCTCGACCAGTGGGACTCGTTCCTGGTGTTCGCAATCAAACAGATGGGCGACACCGCCAAGGATCCGCAATTGCGCGATGATCTGCTCGCGCTGCTGCTGGACAGCCGCTATCGCCTGGTTGATGCGCTCGCGCATCCGCAATCGAGCGGTCCCGACCCAATCCGGATCCTGTTCCTCGACGAATGGCAGCGGCTGGGCGAGATCATCCGGGCGGCGGTGCGGCGCGGCACCCTCGGCAGTCAATCGCTGCAGTTTCTCTCCTTCATTTCGGCCGGCGACGCGCTGTTCGCATTCGATCAGGCCGCGCCCGCGCTCGGGGTGAGAATCTCATCCGCGGATCTCCGGCGCCTCGCTCACATGATCGGTCCAACGGTCACTACGGATCCGCTCGCGTTCACCTTCGAGGAGGATCCGGAGCTGCGCAAGATGTTTCATGTAAAGGAGCCCCTCGCGTCGGAGGGTCCGCTCGATACGCAAAGCAACCTCGTGGAGACGCCGACCGCGACCGCATCGCCCACGGCGTCACCCACCGCGAGCGCTTCCGAAGGCGCATCGCCGACGCCTGGGATGTCTGGTTCAGCTGCGCCGTCCGCAACGCCCTCGCCTCTCAACCAGCCTGCCGCAGCGAGCACGCCAACGCCGGAGCCTTCGTTAGAGGTTGCGCCGACGCCGGCGCCGCTCTCGCTATGGCGTATTCCGCTTTGGATCTTCACCCCCGCCGATGCGGACGCCGCGGAACCGGCGCCGAAGAAAATCGACGTCGTGGCGCAGCTACAAAACCTCGCCAGGAAGCTGAAGCGGGTAGTGGCTAACTCGGGCAACGCCACCGAGTATCGCGGCAATTACGATCAGCTTTTGCACTACGGCGCGCAGCGGGAGATCGCCGAAGAAAATATCGACTATCGGTTTCGCCCGCTCTATCTGCGGCTGGTCAAAAGCGCCGCGTGGCAGGAGAGCTGCTGGCGGCAGTTCGTGCTCGGCGGGAATCGCGTGACCTACCTGGAATCCTCCACTCACGACCTCGGCCTGATGCAGGTCAACAAGTACGTATGGCGCGGGTTCTACAGTATCGACCGTCTCGAATGGGACGTGCTGTACAACGCGAGTGCCGGGATGGAGATCCTCGCGCGACTGCTCGCCGGCACCGAGCTCAAGCGGGGCGCCTTCAGCCCGCAAACTCCCGATGAGTTGGCGCGCTCGATTTACGCGGCATACAACGGCGGCCCGAATTCCTATCGGCGATGGCGCACCCACGAGACCAAGGTCTTGCGCACGATCGACACCGCATTTTGGGAGAAATACCAGGCGGTGCTGCACGGCAACCAAATCGATGTTCTGAGTTGCGCCGCGGAGTGGGGCTCGCGGCGCTGATCGGATGACGGGCTCTACGGCGCCGGTATCAGGAGAACTGCCTCGGCCGTCATAACCTCACTGCCGGATATGCCGGCGGTGGCGGAAAAAGTCGCTGAGGCAGTATGGGCCGCGGGAGCCGCAAGATCAGCCAGGCCAAGCGTAAAACCCTCTTTCGCGGACTTGGTGTTAAAGCGCTGAGTTAGTACCGGCGATAGGGTAATGGTCGGTCCAACAAAAGATTGCGCCGCATAAAAGTAGATCTGTCGCTCATTGTTGTTGTTGGGAGTCAGCGACGGCGCTGACGCTGAAATCGAACTGGCGCCGGCCGCGGTTGCTCCCGAAGCCGCGTCGATCGGCGAGATAGCGGCGCCTCGCCAGGCACTCATCACACCCGCGGCCCAGTTAGGACTGATGTTCCAGCGGTACGATGCAGGCTCACCCGGTCCTGCGACCTTGTAGTAGAGCCATGAGGTAAGCTTATTCCCATTGTTCACCGCGTCATGCCTAATGCTCGTCCATCCGGCCGGGAGCGTCGGTACGACAGTAGCTGTACCATCGGCGACAATGATTTGGGCGAGCAGGACATCGCCCGACTGAACGCCCGGCGGCAGGCCGAGAGTTATTGCTGTTACAGCTGTGCTGGAGTCAGCCAGCGGGCCAACTCCTGCAAAGGTGATAGCTGACGCGATAGGTGTCGCAGTTGCCGTGGGAGTAGCAGTTGCGGTCACGATCGATGTTGCGGCCGCAGTCGCGGTCTGCGTAGGTGCCACCGTTGTCGGCGTTGCGATTGCGGTAGGTGTGCCGGTCAGGGTAGGCGTCGCGGTTTTGGTCGCGGTCGCCGTCGGGGTTTTGGTTGATGTCCCGGTCGCAGTGCTGGTAGGAGACGCGGTTGCAACCGGAGGCCCACCTCCAGCGATGAGCAGAACGTCTTGCGCCGTCATCACCGCGCTGCCGCCAATTGTGGCGGTAGCTGGAAGCAGCGGCGACGCCAGATGCGCAAACGGAGCCGCCGCATCCGCGAACGCGACGGTAAACCCTTCCTTCGCAGATTTAGTGTTGATGCGCTGATTTAAAGCATTCGACAAAGCAATCGTCGGCCCGGCAAAGGCCTGCGCGCCATAGAAGTATACTTGCAGCTCGCCGCCATTGGCTGGAGTCAACGATGGCGCGGAGGCTGAGATAGGACTAGCGCCTCCCCCCGTCGATCCCGAAGCACTCTCGAGGCCCGAAGCGCCTCGCCATGCTCCCATCACACCGGCAGCCCAATTCGACGCTATGTTCCATCCATAGGATGCAGGCTCACTCGCTCCGGCGACCTTGTAGTAGAGCCATGAGGTCAGCTTGTTACCATTGTTCACTACATCACGACGGATGAAGGTCCACCCACTCGGCAGCGTCGGCACATTCGAGGCGAAACCGTCGGCGATCACGATCTGCGCAATCAGTATGTCGCCCGCCTGGATGCCGGATGGCCGCGCTATCGTCACGTTAGTCACCGCGCTGGCGTTGTCCGTCAAAGGACCGGAGCCAACGAAGACGACATTCGAAATGGGCGTCGCGGTGGCGGTTGGAGTCGCAGTCGTGGTTTTGGTCGGCGTCGCGGTTGGGGTGTTGGTAGGAACCACCGGGGTGGGCGACGCACCGACGAAGTTCTTCACCGCGTTCGCGAACACATTAAAATCGATCGAGCCCCATCCGGTGGATTCATCGAAGCCGGGGCCCGCGTTAAAACCCGGGATTCCGTTGTAGGAATTGTTGCCGACAGTGACATCGTGAAATCCCGCCGTTGCGTAGCTGCTGTTGGCCAGCGGGTAAATGGTCTGGTTGAGATTACCGAGGCGAGTACCGGCCATCTGGTCGAGGACCGATACGAACCCCGCCCAAATCGGCGCCGAGAGGCTGGTGCCGCCGATGCAGCATCGCACCTGCGCTACGCCATTGCCGATATTATGCGCCCAAAATGCTCCCGGAGCGGCCGGGCTCGCGATTAGCGCAACATCCGGGATGTGACGCTTGCCGTCATTCGGCACCCCCGGACCGGTCTGGTACGCCGGCTCGAGAATAATCTGACTGGCGCCGCCGCCACTTCCGGGCCACACGCTCTCCGGCGAGTAAGCCTGCGCGACCCCGTTTACCCAGGTGGGGTTGAATTGCGTTCCACCGACTGAGGTGACGTTGGCATCGGCCCCAACCTCGTTAACCGATTTGACGGTGCTGACGACGCATCCATTGCCGGCCCCATTAAGGGCTAGTCCCGCCGATCCCTGATCTCCCGAGGAGATGAAAATGCTCTGTCCCTGGGTGGCGGCTTGGGCAAAGATCGGGCTCATCACGCCAGTCATAAATCCCGCCGACACGCCGCAAAACGAATAGCTGATGCTGATGGCGCTGCAGTTGGTGGCGTCGTTCACCGCACCCTGGATGTCATTCACCAAATCGCCCCCGAGATAAAACCTGATGGCCGCGCCGGGCGCTGCCGCATGTGCCCATTGAACATCGAGCTCGGACTCGATCTCATCGGCGCCACGACCTGGATTCCCACCTTCGAGCACTCGGGTCAGGTTGGTCGCGGGCAGCCCGAACTGATTGTTGAAGGCCGTCACCGTGGAATCCAGAAAGTCGGAATCGTCGATGATTGCGATGCAGCTTCCGGTGCCGTCGGCGCCCGGACCCACTGCTGCGTTATAGAAGTTGCGCATATCGGGGGGGCCGAATCCGAGCTGCACTCCCACCACCGACCCGGGTACGGAAGAAACTTCGCCTGAAGAATTTGTCGATGAGTCCCGCTCGGCGAATGCCATCTGAAGCGGCGCAGCTCCTGTTGTTGCATCCACCTTCGCGCGCGCGGGAAATCGATGCGTCGCCGCCACCGCATGAACCATGTTGTCCATGCCTCTGACCGCGCCGATCACACCGGCAAATCGTTTCGGGATGACCGGGTCGGAGGTATTCGCGTATACGCTGCCGTCGCCGAATCTCGCGATCCGCACCGCGAATGATCGTTGCGCCTGCGCGGCGGGTCCGGTGAATTCGATCGAACTGCCGGAGCTGCGCGTGACCGCAAATCCGTCGTTGCTCAGCCAACTCGAAACCGCCGTCACCTGCGCGGGCGATGGACCGAAGCGCTTGATGAACTCATCGCGAGAGAGCCAGTGGTGATAGTTCGGCGACGCGGGATCGTGCAGTTGCGCGAGCAGCTTTTCGAGGCCCTTGCGGTTGCGCGGCGCGAAGCGAATCTGCAACTGCAGGCGCTGGTCCGGGCGCGCCTCGCCAAGCTGGCGAAATGTTTCGGCCTCGAGCGGATGATTGCCGGGGAGTATCGCGCCGTCGTCGGCGTGACTGACCTCGGAAAAGAAAACGACTCCGGCAACGCCGATCGCGCATACCGC
>JBGPMZ010000044.1:0-9632 GCA_041487255.1 Binataceae bacterium (SeqCode)
ATGTTCGTCTTCGGGTGAGGGCCGGTTCACCTGCCCTTGAAGCGCGGCGCGCGCTTCTCGATGAAGGCCTTCACGCCTTCCGCGAAATCTTCCGACTTCGTCATCATCTGCATCGCCGCGTCATCTTCCTTGATGGCGGTGCCGAGATCGGTGAACAGATGCTCCCAGATCATCTTTTTCGCCTGCGCCACGCCGAGCGGAGAGCATTTGGTGGCGATGTGACCCGCGACCTCGCGCGCGGTCTCCATCAGCTTGTCGTGCGGCACCACCCGATTGACGAGCCCGATCGCGAGCGCCTCCTGCGCGTCGACCAGCCGTCCGGTGACCGCGAGCTCCGTCGCGCGCGTGACTCCGATAATTCGCGGCAGCATCCAGCTCGAGCCGTGTTCGATCGCTAGACCGCGCTGCGTGAAGATGAGGCCCATCCGCGCCTTGTCGGACGCGATGCGGATGTCCTGGTAGAGGCAGTAGGTGAAGCCGAGCCCGACGCATGCGCCATTGATTGCGCCGATGACCGGCTTCCTCAGCGACAGCATCCATGAGTACGGCGTTCGGTAATCGGGCCGTGCGTCTTTCGCGAGGTCGTCCAGCGGCGCCGCGACCGCGCCCCCTGCCGTAGCGCGTCCTTGCGAAATTTCGCTGAGCCCGCTCATGTCCGCGCCTGCGCAGTAGGCCCGTCCTGCCCCAGTCAGGATGATCGCGCCGACGTTGTCATCGCGGTCCGCGTCGAGCATCGCCTGACGCATCTCCGCGCCCATTTTCGCCGTCCACGCATTCATCTTGTCGGGCCGGTTCATGGTCACGGTCGCGATTCGATCCGTTTTATCGTAAATGATGTCGCTGAAATTCATCGTCAGCCTCCAAGGCGTCGCCGGAGTTTGGTTCTGGTTGTGGTCGAAGAATCCCGATCAAAGCATCACTGGGTAGCCATGCCAAACGGAAAAATTCCTCGGCGGAGCACACTTTCCCTTTCTCGGCGCGGCTGTTAGGTAGTGACCGTGAGCGAAACTCCCGTGAACTCCATCGAGGGCCGTCCCTTGCGCAAACGCACGCGTTTCACTCCGCCGACGTGGATTCTGGTCGCGATTTTTCTCGTCGTCAGCGCACCTCCCGCGCGCGCGGACCAAGCCCGCAAGGCGATGGTGGTCTCGGAGAACGCGCTGGCTTCCGAAGCCGGTCTCGCGATTCTCAAGCAAGGCGGAAACGCGATCGATGCGGCGACCGCTACCGCGCTCGCAGTCGGGGTCGTCAATCCCGCGTCGTGCGGAATCGGCGGCGGCGGCTTCATGCTCATCTACCTCGCGAAAGAAGGAAAATTCTACGCGCTCGACTATCGCGAGACGGCGCCGCACGCCGCCAGCGCCGACATGTACTATCGCGACGGACATCCGAATGAGGAACTCGCCAAGGTCGGGCCTCTCGCCGTGGCGGTGCCGGGTGAGATCGCCGGAATCGATGCGGCCCTCAAGCGCCTGGGCACCATGAAGTTTCAGCAGGTGGCCGCACCCGCGGTCAAACTTGCACGCGACGGCTTCCCCATCAGCGAGCACCTCGCCGCCGAAATTAAATCCAACACCTCGATGCTGGCGATGGATCCCGGCCTCAAGGAGGTCTTCCTGAAGGAAGACGGCTCCGCGCCCGCCGCGGGCGAAAAGATCTACGAAAAAAAACTCGCCGACACGATCGAGCGCCTCGGCAACGCGCCGGTCGCGAAGTTCTACAACGGATCGATCGGCAAGGAACTCAGCTCCTATTTGCAGGAGCGCGGCGGCATTTTGACGGAGGATGACCTCGAGGACTATCAGCCGGTTTGGCGGGATCCGTTGCATCGCGCCTACCATGGGATGGTGGTGTATACGATGCCGCCGCCGTCGTCAGGCGGAGTAGTACTCGAAATGCTTGGGATGCTCGAGCCGGGACATCTGCCAGGCCTCGGCATCAATTCGCCGCCGTATCTGGCGCGCCTTATTGAGGTGATGCGCCAGGGATTCATCGATCGCTCGCTCTACGCGGACCCGGTGTACGTGCATGTGCCGCTCGACACGCTGCTGTCACCGGCGCATATCAACGAGGCGCGCGAGCGCGCGCTACATCAGCGCAACCCAACGGCGACGGCTGACGAAGCGCATGATCACGGGACCTCGAATCTGTGCGTGGTCGATGAGGCGGGCAATGTGGTCGCGCTGACGACCACCATCAACACCGTATTCGGGGCGAAGATGACGGTTCCGAAACTCGGCCTGATCCTCAACGACGAAATGGATGACTTCTCGGTGTCGCCCGGCGTTCCCAATGCCTACAGACTGGCGGGCGCCGATGCGAATTCGATCGCGCCGGGAAAGCGGCCGCTCTCCAGCATGGCGCCGATCATCGTGATGAAGCAGGACAAGCCGGTGCTGACCGCGGGAGGTTCGGGGGGCCCGACGATCATCACCGGAGTGCTGCAAATCGCACTCGAGGTGCTGGATTTCCATTGCAGCGCGGAGGAAGCAGTCGCCAATGCCCGGCTGCATGAGCAGGCAAATCCCGACCTGGTGCTGATCGAAGATAAGGTGCCGCAAACGACTCGCGACGCGCTCGAGCAGATGCGCTATCGGCTGCGAGTGATTCCCGCGCTGGGCGCGGTGAATGCGATCACGATCGCGCCCGGCAACCTTCATGGCGCCTTCGATCCGCGCAAGGGCGGCGGCGCCTCCGGTTACTGACCCGGCTGATATCGATTTATCCCATCATCACGCGCCTGTAGAGTGTCGATCGTGGCTGAGGAGGGATCGAGTGCGGCGCGGAGCCAGCATCGCGCCGGCGTGGACACGAGTCGCGCCACCGCGCGACGGCTCACCGCCGAAACGCCGGCGGCGCCGGTGGTCTTTGTCGTTGCCGGACTGATCTTCTTCTTTCATCTCGGCGCGTATGGATTCTGGGAGCCCGACGAGGCGCGGTACGGCGAGATCGCGCGCGAGATGATCCAGTTGCGCGACTTTATCGTGCCGCATCTCAACTATGTCGCGTATGTCGAGAAGCCTCCGCTGCTGTATTGGCTCACCGCGCTGTCGTTTCGCATTTTCGGGATTAACGAGTTCGCGGCGCGGATGGCGCCGGCGATGTCGGCATTGGTCGGCGTGTTCGCGACGTTCATCTTCACGGATCGCGCGATGGGACGTCGTCGCGCGGTAATGGCGGCTGCGATCCTCGCCACCGCACCGCTCTACGCGGTGATGGCGCAGGTGCTGACGACCGACATGCTGCTCGCGGCGTTGACCACGGTCGCGATCTTCGCGCTCTTTCTGCACTACAAGAGAGGCGGTGTTTGGTGCTGGATCGCGTATCTCGCAATGGCGCTCGCGGCACTAGCCAAGGGGCCGGTTGGAATTGCGCTGCCGGCAATGACGATGCTGGTCTTCCTATGGTGGGAGGGCGACCTGCGCGGTTCGATTCAGCGCTTCCATGCGATCGCGGGAGCGGTGCTGGGGTTTGCGATCGTCGCGCCGTGGTTCATCGCGATTAGCATACGAGAACCGGGCTTTGCGGATTTCTATTTTGTCGGCGAGCACATCCGGCGGATTTTCGATTCCTCCTTCAGTCATGGCGAACCGTTTTACTTCTATCTGCCGGTGATCCTGGCAGGACTGCTTCCATGGTCGTTGCTGGTGCCGTTTCTGACCTGGCGCAGGATGCCGCCTAATCCCGCGCGGCGCTACTGCGTGATCGCATCGCTGGTGATCCTCGGCGCGTTTTCGGCCTCCAGCGGTAAGCTGATTCCCTACATCTTACCGGCGTTTCCGCCGCTCGCGGTCTTGCTCGCCGATGGTGTCATCGCGTGTGCATGGCCCGATGAATCGCACCCGTTGCGATCGCCCGATTCGCGAATCCTGATGGAATCGGGTCCGCTGCTGGGGCTGCTGGGTGCGGGGGTAATTATCGCCGCGCTCGAGGCCGCATCCTTTCGCACGCCATATCCGATGCTGCTGCAGCCGGAGCTGTTTGCGATCGGCGGAATCCTGGTGTTCGGCGGCGCGATGACAACCATCGCGTTTTCCGCGCGGCTCACCGGCGCCGGCTTATCATTGATCGTGATTACGCTGGCGGGCGCGCTATGCGCCGGTACCTGGGCGCGGCTGGCGGCGGAGCCGTTGCGCTCGTATGCGGGATTGAGCCGAGCGGTCGAGGAGCGCGCGCCGCACGCGAAGATCATTTCCTACCATCGCTACGTGCAAGGATTGCCGTTCTATACGCGTCGCCGAGTGATCCTGGTCGGACCGCTCAGCGAGCTGCGCTTCGGCGCCGAACGAGCCGGCGATGCGAAAGACTATTTCTTCACCTCCGATAGCGATCTGTTGCGGCTCTGGCATCGACCGGAAGATACGGTGCTGGTCCTCGATGCGAGCGACTTGGCGCGTTTGAAGGATCGGCTCGGCAACTTCACGCTGCTCGCAGTCGAACACACCAAGCGCGCCATCGTGAATCACGGGGAACAACTTGCCCGCCATTGACCCGCCTTCGACTGTGGAATCCGATCCGCCCGCGCGCGGCGCGCATCCGTATCGCGCGTTTGCCCTTCGGATCGGACTCGGCGTCGCGATCGTAGGCTTCCTGCTCCGGCACTATGATGCGCGGCCGGCGCTACGCACCCTGGCGCGCGAGCGTCCATCGTATTTCGCCGCGACCATCGCGCTTTATGTAGCCGGTCAGTCGCTCTCGTCTTATCGGTGGCAATTGCTCGCCGCGATTTTGAATCTGCGCGGCTCCTATTGGGAATTCCTGCGCTATTACTTCATCGGCATGTTCACCAACCTGTTCGTGCCCGGCCTGTTGGGAGGCGATGCGGCGCGCGCGTTCTATCTCGGCCGGCGACAAGGCAAGATGGGCGAGGCGATCGCATCGGCGCTCGCCGACCGCGCCTGCGGTTTACTGGGGTTGCTCTGGCTCGCGGCCCTGGTGGCAATCACGATGAATCGTGGCACTCTGACCTCGAGCTTGATCCGGCCGATCATGGCGGTTGGCATTCTAACTTTCGCCGGTTTCCTCGCCTCGCCAATGCTCGCGCGTCTGATTCATCTGACGCCGCGGCCGATTCGACGTGCGCTGGGAATCATCGCGCCCTATCTCCACCGGCCGGCTTCGGTGGCTCCGGCGATAGGCCTGTCGATGATACTTCAAACGCTGCTCGCCATTTGCCAGTACCTGCTCGCGCTGGGATTAGGGCTTCAACTGCCGCTTTCGATCTTCCTGCTGGTGGTGCCGATTTCGGGCGTCGTCGCGAGTCTGCCACTGACGCTCAATGGTCTCGGATTGCGGGAGGCGGCCTACCTGCTGCTGTTCGGGATGGCGGGGGTCAGCCGCGACGACGCGATCGCTCTGGGCCTGCTCTTTTTCGCGGCGATGACGATCGGGGGAATGTTCGGCGGCATCGCATTCGTCACCACCGAGGTTCCGACCCCCAGGTCTCAGGCCGATTCGGAGGCGAATGCCGTATGACCTCTGGTCTGCGATCGTATCAAACCCCGAGTTTTGCTAATCAAATCGGCTAAAGTTGAGATGTTCGGATTAGAAAGTTGCTAATATTGCGATTACCCCAAGCGGTTTGTATATTGTGGCCTAACCAATCGGACAGGCCCGTCTTTGGACGCCGAAGATAGATACGGAGATTGCTGATAGATATGGACTTCATGAAGACCATGTTCCTCAACCCGCCCTCCTACGAGGATTTCGACGGAGGCGCGGGCTCCCGATATCAGGCCACCCGTGAAGTCTGGTCGTTTTGGTATCCGACCTGGCTTGCTTATCCGGCAGGCATGATTCCCGGCGCGCGGCTGCTTGACGCTCCGCCGCACAATTACACTGTCCAACAGACGGTCGACGAGGCGAAGAACTACGACCTCGTCGTAATCCATACTTCGACGCCGTCATTGAGGATGGATGCGCGAACGGCCGAGTCGATCAAGGCGGCGAATCCCAACTGCATCATCGCATTCGTCGGAGGTCATCCGACGGCGCGCCCCGAAGAGGTGCTCAAGATTTCCGGCGCCATCGATATCGCGGGGCGCAAGGAATTCGATCATTCAATGGTCGAAGTCGCGCGTGGGATGGAGTGGGAGAAGATCGGCGGCATCAGCTACTCGCGCGATGGCTCCATCCATCACAACCCCGATCGTCCGATCCTCACCGGCGAGGAGCTGGATGCCCTGCCCTTCGTCACCGAGGTCTACGAAAAGAACCTCGACTATCTGCGATACAACAGTCCCTATTGCCAGTATCCGTATGTCTCGATGTACACGGGCCGCGGATGCCCGGCGAAGTGCACCTTCTGTCTGTGGCCCCAGGTCACCCAGGGACACAGCTATCGCACGCGCAGTCCCGAGAGCGTCTACGAAGAAGTCTCGCAGATGAAAGCGAAGTTCCCCAAGATGAAGGAACTCTTCTTCGATGACGACACCTTCACCGCGGACCCGGCGCGCGCACGCAAGATCGCGCAGTTGCTCAAACCGCTCGGCATCACCTGGTCGACCAACTCACGGGCCAATGTCGACTACGAAACCCTGAAGGTCCTGAAAGACGGCGGCCTGCGCCTGTTCGTGGTCGGATACGAAACCGGCAACGCGCAAATCCTGAAGAACATCAAGAAGGGTGTCGGACTCGACCGCGCGCGCCGCTTCACCCGCGATTGCCATGACATCGGAATCCTCATCCATGGCACCTTCATCCTGGGACTGCCGGGCGAGACCAAAGACACCATCGGGGAGTCGATGAACTTCGCGCGCGAAATGGATTGCGAGACCATCCAGGTCTCGCTCGCGTCGCCGTATCCGGGCACCGAGCTCTACGACTATGTCGAGAAGAATGGTTTTCTGGCGGTCAATCCGCTGCTCGACCAGGACGGCTATCAGAAGTGCACCGTGACCTACCCGGGTCTCAGCAACGATGAGATTTACGGCGCGGTCGAGAAGTTCTATCGCAGCTTCTACTTCCGTCCGAAGTATATTTTCAAATCGATCCGCAAGATGGCGACCTCGGCCGAGGAAACCAAACGCCTGCTCAAGGAGGGTGCGCAGTTCCTCTCCACCATGCGGCAGCGGCGCCATCAGCTGCGCACCAATCCGACCGCGCCGGCCTCGGCCTAGGAGAATAGACGAAGCGACCACCCTCGCGACGCAAAGATGAAACTGCTCGTCTTTATCTCCGAACTCGGAATCGTAGTCTCGACGGTATATTACCTGGCGGCGATCGTCGCCGGGCTGCTCTTTGCGCATCGCTCCAACACCGCTCCGGATCCGTTGCCCAAGATTCCGCCGCGCGTCGCGATCCTGAAACCGCTGCGCGGCGTCAGTGAACACCTGCGCGAGAACATCATCAGCTTCCTCGAGATTGCGTACGCGCGGGTCGAATACATCTTCGGCGTCGACAGCTACGAGGATCGCGCGATCGACGTCCCGGTTTCACTGCGCGCGCCGTACCAGTTTGCCAACCTGACCGTCACCGTCGGCGACGAGCCCGGATGCTGCAATCGCAAGATCGCCAAGCTGGTCAAAATGGCCGCACGCGCGTCGGACAAGACCGACATCTTCGTCCTGAGCGATGCGGATATATCGGTCGCGCCCGATCATCTGAAGCGGGTGGTGTCGGAACTTACCGCCAATGCGAAGACCGGGATCGTTACCTGCGTTTATCGCGGCCGCGCGCACGCGAGTTTTGCCTCGCGCATGGAAGCGCTCTTCATCAATACCGATTTCGCCCCTCAGGTGATTCTCGCCGAGGCGCTCGAACCGATGCACTACGCGCTCGGCGCGACCATCGCGGTCAAGCGCGAGGCGCTCGAAGCGATCGGCGGATTCCGCGCGCTTAAGGATCTCCTCGCCGATGATTTCCATCTCGGCTCGAAGGTTTCCGAGGCCGGCTACAACATCGAGCTCTCCAGTTCCATCGTGACGGTGTCGTGCGAAGATCACGACTTCTCGGCCTTCTGGAATCACCAGCTGAGATGGGCGCGGACCTATCGCCACGTCAGGCCGCTGAGCCTCGCGACGATTTTCATCCACGGCCCGTTCTGGGCGCTGATGTACATCGTCGCCACGCGTTTTTCGCTGCACGCGTTCGATGCGCTCGGAATCATCCTCGGACTGCGCATGCTGATGGCGACCGTCATGATCGGCAAGGTCTTGCGGCGTCCGCAGTCGCTCGCCGACGTGTTGCTGATCCCATTCAAAGACCTGGTGATGACGGCGATTTACTTCGCGAGCCTCACGGGCAGAACCGTAAAATGGGGCGGGCGCAGATTTGTATTGATGGCGGGCGGCGTGATGCGCGAACTCGCCTGACCTTCTCACCTCACAAGAGTTAGCCGAATGCTCATCTACCTGGTGCTTGCGGTGGCGGCGAGCACGCTGATGGCGCTCGGCCTGCTGATGATGAAGAGCCGCGCGGCGGTGCTGCCTGACGCGCGCGGTGCACGTGTCATCAGCGGCGTGCTCGCCTGGCTTCGCGATCCGATGTGGGCCGGCGGGATGGGCGTGCAAATCGCCGGATGGGTCATGTTCGTAACCGCGGTGTCGCAGGCGCCGGTCTCGATGGTCGCGGTGATGATGCAGGGCGGCATCGCGCTGTTCGTGATTTTCTCGGTGGTCGTGCTCGGAGAACGCGCGCGGCCGGCAGAATGGGCCGGTATCATCGCGATCGTGGTCGGAATGATCCTGCTCTCGATGTCGCTGTCGGCGGGCGCCTCGCACGGCGCGCTGGACGGTCGCGTGGTTATCGCGCTGTCGATGTTACTTGCGATCGTCGCGGCGGCGGCGTTCACCCGCCCGCGCCTCGCGCAAGGTGGAACCGCGCAAGCGATCGGCTCAGGGATCGCGTTCGGTCTGGCCACCCTCTACACGAAGGCGATGACCGATGCGATCGAGGCGAGCAGCGCCGACCTCGCGATGCGCGTGATCGCGGATCCGTGGGTCTACGCGACTATCGCGGCGAACCTGACCGGGATGGTCATGCTACAGAATTCGTTCCATCAGGCACGCGGGATCATCACGATGCCGCTCTCCTCGGCGCTATCGAACCTGGTGCCGATCATCGGCGGCATGCTGGCCTTTGGAGAGCGTCTGCCGACGAATCCCATAGCGGCGACGATGCGCATCGCGGCGTTCGTGCTGACGATCGCGGCGAGCACCACCTTGGCCGCAGCACAGGAAGAGCAATCGGCGCGCGCTCCGGTCGCGCTGAAGGATGTGGACCTCGCATCCTGAGCAAGGGCCCCACTGTATCTAAATTGTTGCGACTAGAACCAATTTGATGCAGTGGCAGGCATGATTGAGATACAGCGCGCGTGGTATCAGCGCGGAAGTCCTCGATTTTAGAAGCGGCACGATTCTAGCTCTCTAAGGCTGCAAACGTCTGGTGGAAGGTCCGTTTACGAAGAAACCGCTGCGCGGCTCCGCAAAGCTCGCGCAACGGCCAAGGGGGCTGACTGCAAAGGCGGGGATTAGATCGGCGGCGAGACCCGGGGGGACTCGTCGCCGTCTTGATTTTGGGCCTTACGATCCGCTCAGAACTTCGCCTTGGGCACGCGCAGGCCCGGTACATCGGCGCGAGTCTTGAACACCGTCCCCTTCTTGTCCGCATCATCAGTATTGTCCGCCGTGACG
>JBGPMZ010000045.1:0-9568 GCA_041487255.1 Binataceae bacterium (SeqCode)
GCGGTGATAGCGGAGGCGGGCGAGGATCTGGCCTCGCTGCGTGCGAAGTACGCCGCTGCTCCAGCCGCGGCCTCGAACGGCGAGGTGAAAGCGCCTAAGGCGGTAACTCTCGATGCCATCGAGGCGAAAAGCACGTCGGGCGAGCGTCGCGCGGTCAGTCCGGTCGCGCGCAAGCTGGCCGCGGAACTCGGTGTGAATCTCGATCGCCTGACCGGCAGCGGGCCAGGCGGAAGAATCACTCGCGAGGATGTCGAGCGCGCCGCGAAATCGCCGCAACCCGCGCCGTCCGCAGCCCCTACGAAAGCGCCGGGCCCCGATGCGCGCGAGGCGGTCCCGATGCGCGGGATGCGCAAGACGATTGCCGAGCGGATGCATCAGAGTCTGCGCGACACCGCGCAGTTGACGATCACTTCCGAGGCCGATGTTACTCCGGCGACCGAACTGCGCGAGCGACTCAAGCGCGAGTTCGATTTCACATACACTGATTTGCTGATCCAGGCCGCGGCGCGCGCGCTGCTCAAACACCCGCGGATGAATGCGCGCCTGGAAGGCAACGAGATCGTGACCTCAAGCGAGGTCAACATCGGCCTCGCAGTCTCGCTCGACGACGGCCTCATCGTTCCCGTCATTCGCGACGTCACGGGCAAGAGTCTTCGAGAGCTCGCCGCGCTCACCAAGCAGGCCGGCGAAAAAGCGCGTGCGGGAAAACTCAAGCTCGAAGACATTAGCGGCGGCACGTTCACCATCACCAATCTCGGCACCCACGGCATCGATGCATTCACTCCGATTCTCAACAGCGGTGAAACGGGAATTCTCGGTGTCGGCCGGATCGTCGAAAAACCTGCAATCTATCGAGGCGAAATGACTCGCCGCGCGATGATGACGCTGTCGCTGACGTTCGACCACCGCGTGATCGACGGCGCGCCGGCCGCGCTCTTCTTGCAGAGCGTGATTGACTTGCTCAACTTCGGCGAGCGATGATGGTACGAAAACGCCTTCACGCGCGCTGCATCGTCGCGGCGCTCACAATTGTTGCCGGTGGTTTCGTTTCGTTTCCTACCTTGCACGCCGCGGGAAGCGGGCAGGTCGCCAAAGCGCCGCCGCCCAAAGAGATCGACTTCGACCAGCTCACCCAGGAGGCGACCGACTTCCTCTCGAAGTACGTCCGCATCAACACCACCAATCCGCCCGGCAACGAACTGGAGGCCGCGAAATTCCTCAAGGAAAAATTTCTCGCCGAGGGAATTCCCGCGAACACGTGGGAGCCGGAACCCGGCCGCGGAATCATCGCGGCGCGGCTGCGCGGCATCGGCGAAAAGAAGAAGGCATTGATCCTCCAGACCCACATGGACGTGGTGCCGGCTAACCCGTCAGAATGGAAAATGCCGCCGTTCTCCGGCGAAATCAAAGATGGCGCGGTATGGGGACGCGGCGCCGCCGATGACAAGGGGCCTAGCGTGATCGCGATGATGGCGATGCTCGCGATCAAACGCGCGGGTATCCTGCTCGATCGCGATATCGTCTTTGTTGCGACCGGCGATGAGGAAGTGGGTGGCAGGATCGGCGCCGGATGGTTCACCGAGCACGAGAAGGACATCTACTCCGACGCCGGATACGTCCTCAACATGGACGCCGGCGGAATCGTCGCGCTACCCGATGGCAAGAAATTCTACAGCGTCGATGTCACGGAGAAGACCCCGCTGTGGCTCAAGTTGACGACCACTGGAACCGAGGGGCATGCCTCGGCGCCGCCGGCGCAAACCGCGGTGACCAGACTGATCGGCGCACTGGCGCGAATCATCGACTACCATCCGCAAATTCGTGTGCTGGGTCCCGTGCAGGGCCAATATCGCACCATCGCCGAACTGGAACACGGTCCCAAGCAGTACCTCGATCTCGCGGCTTCCTTGCGCGATGCCACCTACGCGCGCGAGTTTCTCGCCGACCCGGGTCACAATGCCGCGGTGCGCGACACTATCGCGCCGACGGTGCTTTCGGCCGGTTTCAAAACCAACGTCTTGCCACAGATCGCCACCGCGGAGATCGATTGCCGTCTGCTGCCGGGAGAGAATCAGAAGCAGTTCCTCGCCACCATCGGAAAATTGATCAACGACAAGGAAGTGAAGATCGATGTCATCCTGCAGTCGCCCTCGGCGACCTCGCCTTCGAAGTCGGCGCTGATGACGGCGATCGAGAAGCTGGCGCGCATCGAGGATCATGCCCCCGCGGTGCCGGCTATGTCGGGCGGCTTCACCGACAGCAGGTTCTTCCGCGCGCAAGACCTGGTGACCTACAGTTTCACGCCGATCGAGTACACGCCGGGCAAGCCTTCCGGTGTGCACGGTGTCGACGAGCACATCGAAATCAAGCCGATGGGACGGGCGATTCAACGGATGATCAAGCTGCTGGAGATTTTCGGCGGCAAGGAAAAATAGGCATGCTGCGCGCGGGTACAGGCATTTCGGTTTCGCATAATCCGCGCACCGCGGCGGTCGAGGCTTGCGCCGGGGCGATGACGCAGGCAGGCCTCGCGCAGGCCACGGGCGCGATCTTCTTCGCGACCACCGCGCATGGCGGCGCATTTCCGCTGATCCTTCGCACCATCGGCGAGGAAACCAAAACTCGCGAGGTCGTCGGATGCTCGAGCGTCGGGGTAATCGCTTCCGAATCGGAAATCGAGTCGGGCCCGGCACTGTCGGTGCTGGTGTTCGGCGGCAACGACATAAGTGCGAAGCGGTTGTTCGCGCCGTCGCTGCGCGGACGCGCGCGCGAGGCCGCCTTCGAACTCGCCGCCGCGGCCAAACCGGCGCTGGGGAAATCGAATCTGCTCTGCATCTTCGCCGATACCTACAACATGAACGCCGAACCCTTTCTCGCGGCGCTTCAGGCTGAACTACCCGGCGTCGCGATCGTTGGCGGCGGTGCGAGCGAAGATGGCTCGATCGGTGAGACCTTTCAGTTTTGCGGCGACACCGTGAGCTCGAACGCGGTTTCCGCGATGCTCATTTCGGGTGACTTCGATTTGAATATCGGCGCGTCGCTGGCGTGCACGCAAATCGGGCCGATGCATCGCGTGACCGAGGTCCGCGACAACGTGGTGATCGCGCTCGATGGACGCCCGGCGTATGAAGTCTTCGCCGAGGCCGCCGGACCGCTCGCTGACGATCTTCGGCGCGCACTCGCGTTCGTGTTCCTCGGGATTCCCCTCGATGACAATCCCGCACGCCTCGAGCGCGGCCGCTTCATCGTTCGAAACATTGTTGGCGCGAGCGAGGAGCATGGTGTCATAGCGGTCGCGCACTATGCGCAAGTGGGTGACGCGGTAGGGTTGGTGCTGCGCAACGCGGAACGCGCGCGCGACGATTTGAAGGCCACGCTCGATGAGATGCACGAGAAATCCGCGCGTCCCGCGGCATTCGGATTGTATTTCGATTGCGTTTCGCGCGGCTCGGGGTTGTACAACATTCCGGGTCACGACGCGGCCTACATTCGGCAGTCGCTGGGCCCGATTCCGATCGCGGGATTCTTTACCGGTTTCGAGATCGGCCCCCTCGGCGACGCTACCGGACTGCTGCAGTATTCCGGCGTCCTCGCGCTGGTGACGGAGAAGAAAACGCTCGCATCGTGACTAGCCGCGCGGTCGCAATTTCCGGGCGGTGACGATCGCGAGGCGATGGGTGAAGAACAACTCGCCATCGATGCGCGACGGCCGCGCGCCGCTCAAATCCTCGATCAAGTCGCGCTCGATCAGCGCGCGCGCTTCGGTCGCCCGGTCAGGCGGCGTATGCCCGGTGACGAGCCACGGCTCGACCGGATTCTTCAACACCGCAGATTCAAAGCGGATGACTTCCAATCCAGCCGATGCGAGAGTCGTCAGCATCTCGCTCAGCGGCAACGCGCGGGTATGTGACGTGTCGCGCAGGCGCTCGAAGCGGTTGTAATACTCGGCGCGCTCCGGATGTTCGCTGGAGAGCAGGTCTTCTACCGCAACGGTTCCATCGACCCGGCACACGCGCGCCATCTCGCCGATCACGTTGGCAGGATTTTCGAAATGATGGACCGCGAAACGGCATATGACCACATCGAACTCGTTGTCGGCGAATGGCAAGCGTGTCTCGACGTCTCCGACTTTGAAACTCACATTCTGAAGGCCACGCTCGGCGCGCATCCGCTCGGCAATCTTCAGCGGCTCCTCGGTGAGATCGAGGCCGACAACTTCGCGCGCGACTTTGGCGAACGCCATCGCGACATGACCGGGCCCGGTGGCGACTTCGAGCACGCGCGCATCCGGCTTCGGCGCGACAGCTTTCACCAATTTTTCGATATGCTCGAGGTCGCGGATCGCCGGCGAGGCGGCGTAGTCATGCGCCTGCCGCGTGAACTCCTCGCGAACCAAATCCTTATGCCGGGCTTTCGCCGCCGCGCTCTCGATAGCCATGTGGAAACTCCTTGCGAGGCGGCTATTGTTGTGCACCTGTCATCCGCCAGGCAAGCCGCGCCTCGCGGCGCTTGCGCACTTTTGGCCGATAGTGGTAGCTCAATCATGGGTTCGAGCCGGGTTCCGCCGGCCGGATTCCAGCCTCGGAAATACACGGAGGAAACCAAGTTGGATTTCGGGTTCTCAGAAGAACAGGAAATGTTGCGCGATGCGGCCAAGCGCTTCCTGGCCGACAATTGCCCAACCACGTACGTGCGCAAGATGATGGCGGACGCGACCGCCCATGACAAAGACTTCTGGAAAAAGCTGGTCGAGCTGGGATGGCCTTCGCTGCTGATTCCGGAACAGTACGGCGGCCAGGGCGGCAGCTTCCTCGACATGACGGTCGTCGCCGAAGAGGCCGGCAAAGCGCTGGTCCCCGGACCATTTTTCACCTCGGCATTGCTCGGTGCTCCACTCGTGATCGAGGGCGGCTCCGAGGAGCAGAAAAAGGACCTCCTGCCACGCATGGCGAAGGGCGAGTTCATTGGGACTCTCGCGCTGGCGGAGGCCGCGGGCCGTTTCGACGCCGAAGGCGTGCAGCTCAAGGCCACCAAGAGCGGCAACGACTACACCATCACTGGAGAAAAGTTCTTCGTGCCCGACGCGCATGTCGCCAACGGCATGGCGGTAGCGGTCCGCACCGGCGCCAGCGGCGAGAAAGGCATCACGATTCTTTTGGTGCCGACCGACGCCAAGGGCGTCACCATCACGCAGCTCAAGACCGTCGATATGACGCGGCGCCTGTGCCACGTGAAGTTCGACAACGTGAAGGCGGCCGGATTGCTCGGCAAGGAAGGCGAGGGCTGGCCGATTCTGCGTAACGTGCTCAATATCGCAACCGCTGCATTATCGGCCGAGATGGTCGGCACCGCACAGAAGGCGCTCGATATGTCGGTCGACTACGCCAAGACCCGCGTGCAGTTTGGCAAGCCGATTGGCTCGTTCCAGGCCGTGAAGCATAAGTGCGTTGACATGATGGTATCGGTCGAGAACGCCCGCTCGCTGACCTACTACGCGTGCTGGACCGTCGATGAGAAAAATGCGGAGACCGCAACCGCCGTTCCGATGGCGAAGGCCTATGCCTCCGACATGGCAAAAAATGTAACCTCCGAGGCGATCCAGGTTCACGGCGGCATCGGATTCACTTGGGAACATGACATGCATCTGTTCCATCGCCGCGCGCTCGCCGGCGAGGCGAATTTTGGCAACGCGCCGGTCCATCGGGAGAGCGTCGCTCGCGCATTGCTCGACTGAGAAATCGATCCGGAATGCGAAAAGCGCCGCGGCTTCGAGCTGCGGCGCTTTTCTTTTAAGACGTACGCGTCAGTGCGGCGCGACCTTGCGGGCCTCGAACTCGACCGCGGTGCCCTTGAAAAAGTTCGGATTGGTCGCGGTCCAGAACCTGACCGGATTGACGAACAGAAATTCACGCAACTCCTCGAGCTTCACCATCCCGTGCTCGACCAGCTCGTAAGCCTCCTCGGCGCATTCGCGCATGTCCGGCACGTCCCAATGACCGATGTCGGAGCCGTAGAGCGCGAGCAGCTTCGCATCGAACGCGGTGCCCATCGGATCGAATGCGAGCGCGTTGAGAGGATCGTCGCCCTCGCATCCGAAATAGAACTGGCTGATGAAGACATCGCGGATGTCTGCGATCGAACGAACGCCGCTAGCCGCCCATTCATCGACCATCGATGGATCGATACCGCCGGACAGCCCATTAACCATCGCCTCGACGATTTGATCCTCGCGGCCCTCGGCGCCCTTGCCGCCGTAGCGGACTGCGTAGCTGCGCAGCGATGCCGCATCGATGGCGGCGGGATTGAAACTCTCGACCGCTTCGCGATTGCGCTTCTCATAGTGGCCAACCAATTCGGAATAGAGCGAGCGCGCCGACGCCATCCCGCCCTCAAGGAACGCGAACTTGACCTCGGGAAAACGCTTCGGCACGCCGCCGAGGAATAGCGACTTGCAAACCGCCTCGGCGCTCGCGGCGAAATTCCCGATGTGGTTGTATACGTAATTGCTAATGGAACGGCGCGCACCCCATCCGTACCCGACCGAATGAAAGGTCGGTGCGATTCCCAGTTCGCGGCACTTCGCCCACACCGGATCGTAGTCGTACTGGCTGTCGATGCCGAAAGTGTCCATCCAGTAGGTGTACTTCGCGGCCTCGGGATAATGCTTCGCGACATACGGAATCGGTCGCTTGACGTAACTCGCCATCATGACGGCTTTCAAGCCAAGTTGGCGGACTACATATTCAAGCTCGTCGACCGCCTCCTGCGGCGTATGCATCGGGATTACGGCGGCGGGCGTCATCCGCTTTTCGAGCCCCGCAAACGTGTCGGCCTTCATCCGGTTGAGCGCACGGCACGAGGCGCGCCGCACTTCGTCATCCGGCATCTCCATCGTGATGAGCCCGATGGTGGGGTAGACGACCGAGTAGTCCAGGCCCATCTCCTCCAGCCGTTCGTACATCAGGCGCGGAAACAGCGCGGTGGCGAGGTCCTCGGTATTGCGCGCGGGAACCGCCCACCAGGTCGGACGCAGCGTGCGGCGCTCGCGACGCTCATCCATCGTGCGGGTGCGCCAGAGCGGATCGCTAAACGTGTCGAGCATCGCGCTCTGATAGCGCTCGGCGAGTTTCGCTCCGCCGACTGCCTTGAGGTAGTCGAAGAATAGCGGCCCTACCTCGACGGTGTGGCCGTCGGAATCGATGATCGGATGATTCAAGCGCGCGCGTATCTCGGCTGACTTCGATCGTGATGCGGTCGCCATCGCGTAATCTCCAGAGCTGCGAAGAGATCTCCTGTACCCAGAGCTATAGAAGAACCGCGCGGCAGGGGCAAAGGGATCACTCACTATGTTGCGGTTTCGGTTTTCCGCGTTAGATACTGCATTCAATGATGCGGATCGGGGTTCATGCTGCGGCGCTCGCGATGCTTGCATCGAGCACGATCGCGCATGCGCAAGGATCCTCGCCTGCGGCCGCGGCTGCGCATCCAATCCCGACCGCCGCCTCGCAAACGCTCGCGCCCGGCACCATCATCAACGCCGCGAATGCCGAGCAATACGCGGGCTCTATCCCCGCGGCTACGATGCTCGCGATCCGGCACGGTCTGCGCCTCGAGGTTTCATCTACGCATCGAATCCAGTGGTCGATGGGCTTTCAGACCGCGACCGAAAAGTACTCGCCGCAGGTCGGCCTCGACAAGGATGACTACATCACCAACTACATCGCGGGCATGCCCTTCCCCCTCATCGATGTGAACGATCCCAGGGCGGCGGTGAAGATCGCGTACAACTGGCACTTCGGGCCGGTGTTGCCCGACGATTTTTCGCTTTCGCCATGGAGCGTGAATGGCTACCTCGCGGATCGGCAGGAGCCGACCCGGATTCGTCCCTCTAACGATCTGGACAATGCATGCGAGCAATTCGATTTCCTGCGCTATGCGCATCGCACCGAGCTGGAGCCGCGCCCCACTCTCGGGTCTAACTCGCTCGGCGTCGAGTGGAAAGCACGCTGCAACCATTGGACGACGATCAGTATGGGCGGCGATATGGCTGAGGGCGCGGGAATCTGGATTCGCTATTCGAACCCTCGCAGCAATGACGATTTCTACGGATTCGATGAGCGGGAGCGGCGGATTCGTCGCATGGGTATCCGGCTGGCGTTCCCTAACAAGGTTTGCCGCCGATGCCATCAGCCCTACTGGGCTTACGCGCTGCCCAAGACCGAGATCTACAACTACCGGTTGCTCGGCACCGCTGCGATTCTCGCCTGCGTGTCTGCCAAGAATGAGCCTGCGGGAATCGCGGCGGAGGAGTCCGGCTTCGCGCTGACGCAGGAACCGTTCGAACTCCGGCGCGCTTATGTCCTCGAGATGTCGCCGATTCAGAAGAATCTCGAGGAGCGCACGCTGATCTTCATCGATAGCGAAATCTATGTGTGGCTCGCCGCGGAATTTTACGAATCAGGTGAACGTGTCGCGACCGCGATTCCGCTCTGGCGCACGCATCCGTCACCCGAGGGCGGAAATCTGTTCGACCTGGCAGGTAGTTTCTATTTTCCCAGTGACCGGGCCGGGCTCTTCCGATCGGTTGTGCCCGCGCATTCGTCGTTCACGCAGAAAATCAACACTGGAAGCGTTTCCGAGAGCGACTTCAACCCGAACATGCTCGCTCGATAACCGTCACCGATTAGCGATGGGTGGAAGTCGTGGCGGGCACGTCGGGCTTTCACGCCTGGGGAAGCGTTTAGCGCAGCATTGGCAGCTGGGGGGAGCAGCTTGCCGCCGCGGCCCGACGTGCCCACATACCCGTAATAGTCCATCAAGTAGAGAAATGCGTCAAGGCGTAGATGTGCGAGGCATGCGCGTTTATCAACAAACTTGCCGCCGTAATGTCCGCAACCTCCTCGCTTTGCGCACCTCCCGGTTTCCACCTAACGTCATTTCGGCGTGGTCCACGCCGGCAAGAAAGGAGATCGGCGATGCCTGAGATGGGAGTCTATGAAGCGATGCGCACCCTGAGAGCGGTGCGACGGCTCAAACCCGATCCGATTCCCGACGACGTGCTGCATCGCGTGCTGGAAGCCGCGACGTGGGCGCCCACCGGGGGCAATCAGCAACCCTGGCGCATCATCGCGGTGAAGGATCGCGAGAAGAAAAATCGCCTCGGGACCTGGTACGCCGAGCGATGGAGCGTCTTCTCGAAGATGTATCGAGCCAACATTCCCGCCGACATGCCCGAGGACGCGCGCCGGCGAATGCTGCGTACCATCGCGGCGGGAGACTACCTCGCGCAGCATTTCGGCGAGACGCCGGTCATCGCGATCTTTTGTTTCAATCCGAAGCAGATGGCGATCACCGACGCGAAACAGAACCGGCCCTCCGTGGTCGGCGGCGGTTCGGTCTATCCTTCGGTGGAGAATTTTCTCATCGCGTGCCGCGCCGAAGGCCTCGGATGTGTCCTGACCACGCTGCTCTGCGAAGTGGAACCCCAAGTCAAAGAGCTGCTCGCGATCCCCGACGGATGGGGTACCGCGGCGGCGATTCCGGTTGGCTATCCGATCGGACGTGGTCA
>JBGPMZ010000046.1:0-9535 GCA_041487255.1 Binataceae bacterium (SeqCode)
ATAAGAATACCGCCTACATCGGCGGCCCGCACGTCGAGGCTTTTGAAAACGAGTTCGCCGAGTTCCTCGGGGTGCCTCACGTCATCGGAGTAGGCTCCGGCACCGACGCGCTGCGTCTCGCACTGATGGCCCTCGAAGTCGGCTCCGGTGACGAAGTCATCACCACTCCGATGACCTTTATCGCGACTGCCGCCAGCATCATCCAGACCGGCGCCAAGCCGGTGTTCGCCGATGTCGATCCCGAAACCTGCAATCTAAGTCCCGAGGCGGTGCGCCGCTATCTCGAGACACACAAGAACCGCAACGGCAAACCGCACAAGCAGGTAATACTGCCCGTGCATCTATATGGCCTTCCGGCTGCGATGCCGGAGCTGAATATGATCGCGCGTGAGTTCGGCGCGCTGGTGGTCGAGGACGCCTGCCAGGCGCATGGCGCGCGGGTCAGTACGCCCGACGGATGGATTCGCGCCGGCGCACTGAGCCCGGCGAGCGCGTTCAGCTTTTATCCGGGAAAGAACCTCGGCGGATGGGGCGAGGGCGGCGCGGTCGCAGTCGCAAGTGAGAAACTCAAGGCACGCATCTGTTCGCTACGCGATCACGGGCGTATCTCGCACTATGCGCATCAGGAGATCGGCTACAACGCGCGCCTCGATGCGATCCAGGCGGCGGTGCTGCGCGCCAAGCTGGAGAAGCTCGATGAGTGGAACGGACGCCGGCGCAAGCTTGCGAGCGCGTATCGCGAACGCCTTGTGGAGTGTGGCGTGAAGCTGCAGGTCGAGCCCGAGGGCTACGAGTCGGTCTACCATCTGTTCGTCATCCGAACTGAGAAGCGCGATGCGATCCGCCAGGCGCTTTTGGAAAAGAACATCGGGTGCGGAATCCATTACCCGCTCCCGCTGCACCTGCAGCCCGCCTGCCGCCATCTTGGCTACAAGAGCGGCGATTTTCCGGCCGCGGAGAGAGTCGGAGATACCGCGCTCTCGCTCCCGATGCATCCCGCGCTGAGCATCAGCGACGTGGATCGCGTGACCGAGGTGGTGCGGGACACCATGAAGAAGGAATCAGGTCTGTTCGCCGGCGGGCGCACTGCGGAGACTGCTACGTGCGAACCCCCCCCCACATGTGGTGGTTGAAGCATGTTCGCCGGCGAACTTCGAAAACAGAAAGCGTTCTTTGCGGCGGTTGATGGCATCGCGCTGCTCAATGCATTCGGTGTAGCGCTTGCCATCCACGATCCCGCACACGCGCAGGAGGCGCGTCTGCTGGGCACTGACGGCAGACTGCTCTTCCTTGGTGTCGCGGCGGTGGTTGCGGTTTGGATTCTGGTTTTTCGAGCCTGCGACCTGTACCGCATGCGCGCGGGCGGTATGAAAGAAACCGCCGCGGTGGTCCGCGGATGCACCTACGCGGCAGTACTGTCGCTCATCGGCGGATTCCTTATCCATTTCGACGGATCGCGCCTGACCCTCGGGCTGGCTTACATCTTCAGCATCCCGGCCGTGCTGCTGGGACGCGCGCTTGCGCGAAACCTGGTCCGGCGGATCTATTCGAATCCGAGGATCACGATTCCGCTCGCTATCATCGGGTTTAATGATGTCGGCCGTTACCTGTTCGATCAGGTAACCAGCGAGATGACCTTCTATGAACCGGTAGGCTTCATCGACGAGGCGCCGGAGGGTCTGCAATATCATGGGTTGCCGGTGCTGCAAGGCATCGCGCGCCTGACCGAGATGGCCAAGCTCCATCCATGCCTCGAAGTCGCGATTGCACTTCCCGATGCGGCCCGGTCGGAGCACGAAGACATCATCGAAATGTGCGAGGAGCATCGCATCCGATGGTGGCTGGTGCCGTGGGTTTTCAACGTGCCGCCCGCGGGCCTCAAGGTGGATATGATGGGGGTAGTGCCGCTGCTGACCTTACGTGGCTCGAATATCGAAGGACTGAATTTCATCGTCAAGCGCGGGTTCGACTTTCTCGCCGCCTCGATCATGTTGGTACTGACGGCGCCGCTCCTGCTGCTGGCGGAATTGGCGATCTGGTTGGAGGACGGCGGGCCGGTATTCTTCCGTCAAACCCGAATTGGAATCCGCGGCGAGGAGTTCGATTTTCTGAAATTGCGCTCGATGCGCAGTGCGGTGGGCGACCACGATCATCGCGAATACGTCAAGAAGTGGATTCGCCTCGGCGAACGGGCGGCCACCAACGGCGCTGCTGACGACGGCGAAAAAATCTTCAAACTTACCGACGACAAACGCATCACCCGCGTCGGCCGCATCCTGCGCCGCTATCGGATCGACGAGCTTCCGCAAATCATCAACGTGCTGCGCGGCGACATGAGCCTGATTGGTCCGCGTCCCGCGCTGCCGTACGAGCTGGAGCTCTACAAAGGATGGCATCGCAGGCGCCTCGACGCGGTGCCCGGTATAACCGGGCTGTGGCAGGTGAGCGGCGGCAATCGGCTGTCTTTCGACGACATGGTGCGGCTCGATGTCAAGTACATCGAGGATTGGTCGCTCATCAGTGACATCAAGATTCTCGCTCGAACGGTGCCGGTCCTGCTGCGTGGCGAGGGGCTATGAGTTTACGCTCGCAGTCCGCGGCGCGGCCGTTGCCACCGCTCGAAGATGCCGGCGCGCGTGCGGAATTCGTCGCGCCGCAGCCGCTGCAATCCGCGGATCCCAACGGCACCTTGTGGCAGGGCTTCGCGCGCAGCGTGCGCGACAACGTCTTCGCTGAAATAGCGCTTCAGGTGATCCGCGTCGGCGGGATGGTGGTCCTCGCGCGTGCGTTGATGCCGAACGACTTCGGTATCTTCCGCGTCCTGCTGATCGTCATGTACTTCGCGCTGATCCCGATCGAAAACGGAATTCCAGAAGCTCTCATCCAGCGCAAGAAGCTGTTGCCCGAGCATGAGTCGACCGGATGGTGCTTTAGCGTGGGCATCGCGCTTGCCATGGCGGCGATCCTGTATGTGGTGGCGCCATTAGTCGCCCGGCTGATGCTGATGCCGGGCATCGAGCCCTACATCCGGCTGCTTTGCCTCCCGCTGGTTTGCCAGGGCACCGCAATGGTTTCCAATGCGCGGCTGCGGCGCGAGATGCGCTTCGGCGCGCTCGCGAGCGCCGAAGTTTTCGCCGAGATGATATTCCTCGCCGCCGCGCTGCTCCTGCTGGTGGAAGGCTATCCGCGCTGGAGCCTGCCTGGCGCACTGGCGGCGCGCATTCTCGCCTACTCCGCGGCGCTATGGTTTACCGATCGCCGCTTCACCGCGGCATGGCCACGGCTGTGGGCTGCGCGCGATTGCGTGCGCTTCACCACCAGCGTGTGGGGAGCGCGGACGATCTATACCTGTTCCTCCAACGCCGATTTCCTGCTGGTCGGCAGGTTTCTGGGTAGCGATGCGCTGGGCTTCTATGGGATGGCGTGGGATCTCCTGCGCTTCGTGCCCGATCGCCTCTTCAGAGTCGCGGGCCGCGTAACTTTCCCGGCGTTCTCGCGAGTTCAGGATGATAACGCCGAGATGGCGCACGCATTCAGCGAGTTCACCGCCTATATAGCCAGATTCGTACTCCCAATCATGGCGATGGCGGCTATCGCGGCGCCCGAGTTTATCGGCTTCGTGTATGGCGCCAAGTGGATGCCGGCGGTGCTGCCGATACGCCTGCTGTCTATCGGCTTCACTCTAGTGGGCCTGCGCATCGGAATCGGCTCGGTTTTCTATTCCAAGGCTCATCCGTCGTACGACATGTGGACCCACGGCATCCGGCTGATCCTGATCGTGGCGACCGTACTGCCGCTCTCGATGTTCATGGGACTGGGCGGAGTAAGCGCGGACATGGCGGTGGTTGAAGGCGCGGTCAGCTTGATTGGTTTGTCACTCGCCGCCAGGCTTATCGATACCACGCTCACGCGTCTCCTTGGGGCGGCGTTGCCGGGTTTGAAGCTGGCGATTGTGTGTGCGATCGCCGCGGTGGCAGGCAAGCAATTGGCGCTTGCGGGCGGAATGCATGGTCTGCCGGTGCTTCTGGCGGAGGCGCTCCCGGCGCTGGCAGTTTTCCTCTGGATGGAAGCCGGGGTGTTCCTCGACATGATCGCGAAGGCGTTCAAACCGGCTCCCTCGCAGGCCGTTTAGGTTTGTAAGATGAAAGTCTCGATGCTCACCGAATCGACCGGCGCCCTGCTACATCGGCCAATCGCCAGGGCCGCCGCCGTCGATCGATCAAGCAATCTCGTGCGCAACGGACTGAGCATGACGCCGTGGCCCGAGGGACTGCCGTTGTGGCGAGCCGCGCTGACCCAGCTTTCCGGCGCGACCTTCTATCACTGCGAGCGATGGATCGAGGCGTTGCGCAGCTCCTACCCGTTCGATTTGGAAGTGGCGACCCTTCATCGCGAGGGTAAGTTGCGCGCCGCCGCGGTCTTCGCGCGCTCGAAAAGACTGTTCTCCTCGCGATTGGTCTCGCTGCCGTTTTCCGATTGTGGAGAGCCACTGGCGATCGACGACCAGGCGCGCGCGGAGTTTCTGAGCGCGCTGGCTTCGCGCGATCAGCACGACTCGATCGAGATCCGCGGAGCCGCGGGACCCGCGCCATGGAAGAATGTCGATTGCTTCGTGCACTGGATGCTGGACCTCAAGCGGCCGTTCAGCGAGATCCAGGCGGGCTTCGACCGTACCATTCGCAGCGGTATCAAGCGGAGCCTCAAGGACGGTGTCCGAATCGATCGCGGAACCAGCGCCGACTACATGTCGCGGTTCTTCGATCTCCAACTTGAGACCCGCCGCCGCCTCGGGGTTCCTCCGCAACCGTTCAAGTTCTTCGCGACGGTTCACGAGAAGTTCAGCCGCAGCGGCGATTGTGAAATCTGGTTTGCCACCCTCAATGGGCGCGATGAGGCCGGCCTGGTCCTGCTCCGCAATGGCGACCAGCTTTGTTACAAGTGGGGCGCGCGCCGCGAGAACGGCCATTCCGGCGCCAACCATCTGGTGGTGTCCAGTATGATCGAGGCGTACGCGGGCAAGGGAGGCGCGATCGATTTCGGCCGCTGCGACACCCGCAACCTGGGACTGGTTCGTTCCAAGGCCGCGCTGGGATGCGTCATGCGCCCGCTTCCATATGCGTTTTTTCCCAAAACGCCGAGCAACATCAGCCCCGAAGTTCTAAGCGGCCCGACCAGAATTCTTTCGGTGGTTTGGAAAAGGCTCCCGCTTCCGGTGACGCGGGTGCTGGGCGAGGCGCTTTACCGGTACCTGATATGAGCAAGATGCGATTCATCGCGATCACTCCGGCGCGCGACGAGGAAAATTTCCTTCCGCGGCTAATCGCTTCGATGGCGGCGCAAACGCTTAAGCCGGCGCGCTGGATCGTCATCGACGACGGTTCCACCGATGCGACCGCACAGATCCTCGACCAGGCCGCGGCCAAACATCCATGGATTGACGTGAAGCATCTGCCGGTCGGGCGGGAACGGTTGCCGGGTGGCGAATCCGTCCTGATGCAATTTCTGCCTAAGGATGTGTGGCAGGACTACGCCGCGATTTTGCGCATCGATGCCGATATCAGCTTCAAGCCGGATTTTGCCGAACTGCTCGCCACCGAGTTCAAGCGCGATCCGAAGCTCGGCATCGCCGGCGCGACCCTGTTTGAGCCCGAGGGCGCGGCATGGCGCGAAATCAGGTCGCCGGCCTTCCATACCCGCGGCGCGGTCAAGATGTACTCGCGCGCATGTTTCGAAGCGATCGGGGGACTCTCCAGCGGTTTGGGCTGGGACACTCTCGACGAAGCGCTCGCGATGATGCTCGGCTACAAGAGCCGCAGCTTCCGCCACGTGCGGGCCTATCATCATCGGCCCCAGGGCTCGGCGGGCGGTTATCTGAAAGGAAATTTAGCCGCGGGCCGCGCCGCTTACAACGTCGGATATCATCCGTTGTTTCTGGTGATGCGGGCCGCCAAGCGCGGGCTCTCGTGGCCGCCGGTGATCGGCGGAATGTACTTGCTGGCGGGCTACCTGGAGGGCTACCTGCGGCGCAATCGGAAAACTGCTTCGCCGGAGTTGGTCAAATTCATTCGCAGGCAACAGTTGAGGCGTCTTCTAATGTTGGAGTCGGTATGGCGCTAAGCATCGTATCGAACAGCGGCGCGGCGGTTACTGAAAACCGCTTGCCCACTCCGGGGGTGGTCGAATACGGCAACGACGCGTTCTCCTTCTGGAAGCTACCTGAGAATTACCGTGCGCAACTCGAACAGGCCACCGAGGCCTCGGAACCGCTCATTCGGCGCTATCTGTTCGAAGAGTATATGTCGGTGAACAAGCGGTCGCCTTCATCGACGCTGATGACGTACTACCGCATCAAGAAGTTCATTCCATTGCTGCTCCGGCACTGGATGAACTATGCGGCGGTGCGTACGCGTCTGCGCGATGGCTTCCCCAACTGGCCGTGTGAGACCGCGCTGGTCGAGCTGTGTCACCAATGGCTCCGCGACAGCCTTGCGGTCATCGGCCAGGCAGATCCCTGGCACATCGCGTTCTGGCCTCAGGGCAAACCCTGCTGCATCTCGCTCACCCACGACGTAGAGAGCGTCCCCGGCTTCGCACGCATGGAGCGAATGGCGGACCTCGAGGAGCGCTACGGATTCAGATCGTCGTGGAACCTTCCACTCGCGCAATATCCGATCGATTGGAAGGCGGTCGAGCGGCTGCGCGCACGCGGCTTCGAGTTCGGCGCTCATGGACTGGCGCACGACGGCCGGATGTTTCGCAGCCGGCATGACTTCGAAGTGTGCAAGATGCTGGTGGAACGGCTCGCCGGTGAACACGATCTGCGCGGCTTTCGCGGTCCCTCGACGCTGCGCAACGCGGAATGGATCGGCACCATGGCATTCGAGTACGACTCGAGTTTCTCGGACACCGATCCCTACGAGCCGCAGCCGGGCGGAACCTGCAGCCTCTTTCCGTTCTTTCTCTCCCGGATGGTGGAACTGCCCTACACCTTGCCACAGGATCACACCCTGATTCATTTGGTGCGGCGCAATCCACTTTCGACCTGGGTGACCAAGGCCCATTGGATCCGTTCCCTGGGCGGCATGATTCTCACCCTGACCCATCCCGACTACTCGGGCGAAGGCGAGAACCTGTCCGCATACGAAGAGCTGCTGAAAGTACTATCCGACTTCGACGCGTGGCGCGCGCTTCCCCTCGAGGTTGCGCAATGGTGGCGCGAACGTGCGCGAATGAAACTCACAATTAAAGAAGGCAAACCGTCTATCGAAGGCCCTGCTGCACGCCGCGCGGTTGCGCGGCGAGTGAGCGAGGAATCGTTTGCCGGCTGAAGGAGACTGCTACGTGGCTCGTGCATTAGTAATCGCCTACACCACGTATATTCATGACGGCCGCGTCAAACGGCACGCTGAGGCATTGGCTCGGCGTGGCGATCAAGTTGACGCCATAACCCTGGCAGCCGGAAAAACCGGGCTGATCAACGGAGTGAACGTGGTCGGGCTGGAAATCCCGCGCTATCGAGGCTCCAGCCGTTCTTCATATTTGAAGAGTTACGTCAACTTCTTCGTCGCCGCGGCGCGCAAGGCGATGGAACTTTCGCGCGACCGTCCGTATGACCTTGCGATCGTCTGCACGATGCCGGATGCGGCGATCCTGTCCGCACTTCCGCTGCGGCGCGCCGGCACCAAGCTGGTGCTGGACGTGCATGACACCATGCCCGAGCTATATCGCGACAAGTTCCCAGGATACCTCGGATCGCTCGGTGTTCCGCTCATGAAGATGGAGGAACGGCTGAGCGCATGGTGTGCTGACCTGGTCCTCGCCGTCCACGAACCTCATCGCCAACGTCTCGTGGATTACGGAATCCGCGCCGACAAGATCAGGGTGGTGCTCAATTCGCCGGACGATCGGATCTTTGTCCCCGAGGGGGTGGAGACCAGGGATCCGGACTTCTTCACCGTCGTATGCCACGGCACCATCACGCATCGGATGGGGCTCGACCTCGCGGTGCGAGCGGTCGGGCTGCTGCGCGATCGGATTCCGCAGTTGCGGCTGCTCGCGCTCGGCGCTGGTGACTACCTGAGCGAAATCCGCCGCCTCGTGACGGACCTTAATTTGCAGGACCGGGTAATTTTCAAGGACATGATTCCGATCGAGGAGTTGCCCAAGGTATTGCGCACCGCCGATGTCGGGTTGGTGCCGAATCGCGAGAGCAGCGCCACTCATCTGATGCTTCCGGTGAAGCTGCTGGAATTTGCGATGATGGGAATCCCGGCCATCGCGCCGAGGCTAAAGACCGTCGAGTACTACTTCGGAAAAGGCTCGGTGCGATTTTTCAAGCCGGGCGACATCAACGATCTGGCCGAGGCTATCGAGCAACTTTATCGCTCGCCCGAGTTGCGGAGCAGCTACGCGGAGAGCGCCCGCCACGTCGTGAATCGCATTAGTTGGCCGAATCAACGCGGTGAATTCTACCGCGCCATCGACTCAGTTCTGCCACGCCGCGAAAGCGTTCCCGCGGACCGGGAGAAACGCCAAGCCGGCAGCATCGCAAGCGCACGTATGGAGGGATGATGTCAAACCACACTAGAACTCTCGTCGTCGGCCTGGGGGAAGTAGGCGGCGCACTGGCCGAAGTACTGGAGCGCCGGCATCCGGTACTCAAGCACGATCTCGAACGGCGCGAGTTCCAGGATCCGATCGGGGTGATGCACATCTGCGTACCGTTTACCTCGCGCGCCCAATTCGAACCGATCGCGATTGAGTACATCCGGCGCTTCAAACCGGAGCTGACGATCATCAACAGCACCGTGCTTCCCGGCACCACCCGATCGATTTCGGAAAAAACCGGAACCCCGGTCGCCTACAGTCCGGTTCGCGGCAAGCATGTGAAGATGGCGAAGGACCTTTTGCACTACGTCAAGTTCGTGGCCGCGAGCGAGGACGAGTGGGCGGAAAAGGCCGCCGCGCATTTTCAGCAGCATGGAATGAAGACGCGCGTTCTGGAAAAGCCCGAAACTTTGGAAGTCGCCAAGCTGGGAGAGACCACCTATTTCGGAGTCATCATCGCCTGGGCGCAGGAGTTCAATCGCTACATCCAGCGCGCCGGCGGCGACTATGAAGAAGCCACCGAATTTTTCGAGGAAGTCGGCTTTCTGCCGCGGCAACGCTACTTCCCCGGCTTCATCGGCGGACACTGCGTCATCCCGAATATCAACCTGCTATTGCAAATCGATTCTGCGCCACTGCTGGAGGCGGTGCTCGATTCCAATCAGCGCCGTGCCGAGGAACTGAAAGAAGAAGCGGCGCAAAGTGATCCCGAACCGGATGCTCAATCTCAGCGCGAACAAAAAGTGCTGGCTCATCGCTGAGCCTGACGGTCGCACACCCATCCTGGCCGATCAGTTCGCGCAACTGCGCGACCTCGTCCCGCAGCGTCTCGAGCGCGACGGTTGGTTGTCGTTGTCGCGCGTCGCCGGCGATTCCCTGATCGCGACCGGCTTTGCGGCGCTCGCCGCGATGGCGCCGCGCGAGCTTG
>JBGPMZ010000047.1:0-9492 GCA_041487255.1 Binataceae bacterium (SeqCode)
CTACCATGGTGTCTTGGTGGTTTGACTGGTCTCTGCGGCGCCTGTTCGGGCGCTTAATCGACCGCGACTACTGTGGAATCGGAAACTGTAGTTCTCAGCTTACGCGCCACTGCGTCCATGTAATTAGCGAGCATCATCCGGTGCGCTTTGGCTAGCTGTTCAATCGTGCGGACCGATACCGCGCCGCTTTCCTCGATGCGCCGAAGCTGACGTTCCGAGACCCCCGCTATATCGGTTTGCCTGAGGCGATGATCTCTGCGCAGCGCCGCGATCGCCGCTCCATACTCACGGCCATGCTTTTTCCGAATCCATTCGGCCCTCTTACGCCGTCCGGGATCGGTGACAGTCCTGATGGCATCGAGGTCGAGATGGATATCGGCGGATGGCCAATGGATGAAGCTGCCGTCTTCCGCGAGTTCGAACCTGTTTCGATGCTCACGCGCGATTCCCTTCAAGACCGCTATCTGATCGAAACCAACTTCGTACGACTTAGGCTCGCACGAAATCACGATTAGCCGATCGCCGGCGACCGTGGCCTCAGCGATCAATTCCGCTTGAGCATTTCGGAGCCACGCGGTCAGCACGCGATTAGGGATCGACGAGTCGGAATGCACGAGCATGTTGCGAACCGAGCGAAGTCCCGCCCTGTCCAGCATCTGCGGCAGCAACGCGGGAGCATCGGTTCGCACGAACAGAGCTTTTAGCCGGTGTTCGCGGTTCATCTCGCTTATGAATTTCGCCGCTTCCGGCAGATGCAGCGCTGAACAAAGCACAAAGAGGTGCTGGTATCGGCGCGCAGCCTGCAATGATTTGGATCGCAGAACCGGGAATCCTGGCGGCACCATTCCATTTCTATCGTCGCCACACCGCACCAATGCATAATCGCTGTTATGTGTCGATTCTAGCTTTGCGCGCATACCTTTTGTTCCCATTCCGCAAACAGCGCCGTCCGATTATCGAGGACCATCGAAAGAAGGTCTCGCTGTAACTTGCCAGAAGGTCCTTTCCCCCACTTGACGTCGAAGTCCAGCCGGCCATCAGAGCAGCGAAGAAAGTAGATTCGTATTTCCCATTCCCCGCTCTTATTCACATGAAAATGAGGAGGGAGATGGTCATTGGAATTGAACCAAAGAGTCAGCCCTGCGATCTGTATGCAATCGACCTTCCCCACGCGGCCTCTTGACGGATATTACGCTAAAGCATACCGGCCAGATATACACCATTTACGAAAAGAATGTGGCCGATTCACTTCCTTGCTGTAGGTAGGCGTAACAGCAGCGCGACTGGATGTCACAGCCCCGAGGTTGTCGGGGGAGGGAAGCGAAGTTTGTCGGGATGGAGCTGAGATCGGTAGTAATCTAGTCACAACCGAGATCCTAGGTTGTAGTTTGCTAGGTTTTCAGAGTTCCTTGCGATGGCTCAATGCCGTCTCCAGTGCCTGGCGGATGTAACGTTGATATGGAATGCCGCGCCGGTGCGCCGCGGCTCTGACCGCATTCAAAAGTTCCCCGGAGATGCGAAGATTCACCGATTTCCGCTTCGGTTGGTACTCGAATGGAGATGGCGCCAGATTTTTGCGATTGATATAGGCGGTCAAGTCCCTATCGAGAAGGTCGACCGCCTCCTCATCGCTTTTGAGGGCGGGCAATTTCTTGTTCATATCTCCTGATCTTCTCTCGCATGCATATATCGAGCGCTTAGCGGCCGCAAAAGCGCAACGCCCGCACTTTGGCGCGGGATGAAAACAACAAAGATCCAGCGTGCTTGCGCGGTTTGGCCAATCACGATGTAGCGCGCCTCACATTGCGAATTCTTCAAATCCGGAATCGGATGCGCCCGCAGCGGCCCCGTAGCGATGCCAGTTCGGAACGGCGAGTTGCCGTGTCAATTCACCTTTCGGCGCTGCGCGACCCGCTTTTTTTCCGGCGCGTTGGTGGGGCGCCCGGCCGGCGAGGTTTCTTTCTGTTTCGACGCAATAACCGACGCGAGCGGCCGATGCTCTCTCCGCGCGCGGGCGATTTGGGGCAGCAGGTCAGGATGTCGAAGCCAGAGCGAATATTCGTCGCGCGAGAGGCCAAGAAAATCGTAGATTTGTTGCTTTCCGGACTCGCTATGCCACCGATCCACATAGTCGTCGATGTCCTCGGCCAAAACCTCGCCGCTCAAGTAGCTGTCGAAAAAAGTAGCTTGCTGTTGATTCTTGTTAAACATCGATGCTTCTCCCGAAGAGCCGGCTTGGTCATATGACCTGTTTTCGGATCCATTGTTCCGAGATGCTCAAGCTGAGGATTAAATCTCCGATTTGACCGTACAATGAATCTTAGAAACTCGATATCATAGAGGAAATGAGCAACGTTGACAGATGTCGCCTCTGTGATGAAAATCGTCCGCTGCGAGAGAGTCACATCACTCCTAAATTCGTTTTCAGATACCAGCGAGAAACGTCGCCGCTGATAATTAGGTCCCACATTAATCCGAATCGGCCGGCCCAAGACTCTCGAAAGCTTAGGTTTTTGTGTGGTGATTGCGAACTGCGGCTCAGCAAGTGGGAGACGACCTTTACGCGCGAAGTCTACAATCCGTATCATGCGGGTGACTTTACAGGGCTACATTATGGGCCGTGGCTGCTCAAGTTTGCGGTTTCGATTTCGTGGCGAGCCGCAAGGGCAACATTGGAAGCCGGCGATCCAGTGCCACCGGAGCTAGTGCTCCCGGCTAAAAGAGCTGAGGTCGTGTGGCGCGAATTCTTGTTAGACCAAAGAAGCGACCCAGGCGAGTTTTCACAGTTTTTGTATCTCCTTGATCCATTGGCCGAGCACGCAAAAGGGGACTTGCCCATCAATTTCTCGTCATGGGTATTGCGCGGCTCCGGAGCGGGCATTTGGCATCATCCCGGTCGTTGCACGTTCGCTTGGGGTTTACTTTGTTCCGTAGTCGTCGCTGGGATTATGACTGCTCCGCAAACTCTTCGCTCCTGGGGCGAGCACCTTAAGGTTCGGAGCGGGTTCCTACCGAAGATCCGAAAACGAGTTCCATTGGAGTTGACCGGCATGCTCCAATCACAGGCAGAAGACCATTTGCGCATGAGTCGCGCCCTTTCTGAACGCCAGCAGCGCCTCGACGGAGAACGTCTTCAGGTCGTCGACGCCGCTGATGCTTCTCAGTACCTTCGAGCGATGGCTATGGACGTTAAGCGTGGGCAACCGAAAATGTAACGGCTTGCGCCCATCACACGAAGCATTGTACGAAACTAGAACGGACGCGCGGACAATCGCGCCCCCATCTACAGGAGCATCCAAAATGGCCGAACAATACACCATGACCATCAACGGTAAGCCGGTGAAAGGGTCGAAGACCGTCGGCGTGATCAATCCCGCCACCGGTAAAGTCTTCGCCCAGGTGCCGGATTGCAGCAAAGCTGAACTCGACCAGGCCTTCGATGCCGCCCAGAAGGCGTACCCGAGCTGGAGCCGCGATTTCGAGGCGCGCAAAAAGGTCCTCAACGAATGCGCCGCCGCGTTGCAGGCCAATCCCGAGGGCCTCGCCAAGACCCTCACCATGGAGCAGGGCAAGCCGCTCGCCAAGGCCGCCGAGGAGCTGATGGGTACCGCGATCTGGTGCCAGTACACCGCCAGCCTCCAGATGCCGAACGAAGTGCTCTCGGACACCGCAAACGGCCGTATCGAGATCAAGCGCAAGCCGGTCGGTGTGGTCGCCGCGATCACCCCGTGGAACTACCCGCTGATGCTCGCGATGTGGAAGATCGCGCCCGCGCTGCTGGCCGGCAACACGGTGGTGCTGAAGCCCTCGCCGTTCACGCCGATTACCTCGCTGATGCTGGGTGAGATTTTGCGCGACATCATTCCTCCCGGCGTATTCAACGTCGTATCCGGTGGCGATGAGCTCGGCGCGATGATGACCAGCCATCCGGTGCCGAGGAAAATCTCGTTCACCGGCTCCATCGAAACCGGCAAGCACGTGGCCGCCGCGGCCGCGCCGGATTTGAAGCGCATCACCCTCGAGCTCGGCGGCAACGACGCTGCGATCATCCTGCCCGATGTGGATCCGAAAGCCGTCGCGCAAAGGATCTTCTGGGGCGCGTTCGAGAACAACGGGCAGATTTGCTCGGCGATCAAGCGCGTCTATGTCCCCGAGGACAAGTACAGCGCAATGCTCGATCAGCTCAGCGATATCGCCAAGACCGTGAAGGTCGGCGACGGCCTGGTGGAAGGCAACCAAATCGGACCCCTGAACAACAAGCCGCAGTTCGAGCGCGTGACCGAGCTGGTCGAGGACGCCAGGAAGCATGGCGCGAAGATCATGACCGGCGGCGCGCGGCTGGGAAGCGAGGGATACTTCTATCAGCCGACCATCGTGGGAAACATTTCCGATGGCGTCCGGCTGGTCGACGAGGAGCAGTTCGGGCCGGCGCTGCCGATCATCGCATATAAGGATGTCGACGATGCGGTCCGGCGCGCGAACTCGACGCACTACGGGCTCAGCGGCTCGGTGTGGTCGAACGACATGAACAAGGCGGCCGAGGTTGCCTCGCGCCTCGAATGCGGTTCGGCGTGGGTCAATCAGCATCTGGCGATCGCGCCCAACCTGCCGTTCGGCGGCGCGAAGTGGTCGGGAATCGGCGTGGAAAACGGGCCATGGGGTCTGCTCGGGTTCACCGAGATCCAGGTCGTAAATTCCGTCAAGATGTAGGAACCCGGGAGGGCGTCCATCGAGGGCGCCTTCCATTTTACTGCTGAACGAGTTTACTGGTGAGCAAGATGCCTCGAACCAAAATCGCCACCTTCGGCGCGGGATGCTTCTGGGGACCGGAGGCCAGGTTTCGCCGAATCGAAGGGGTGGTCGACGCCGCCGTGGGATACATGGGCGGCCATATCAAAAATCCCACCTACCATATGGTGTGCAGCGATGAGACCGGACACGCGGAAGTCGTGCAGGTTACCTACGACCCGTCGGTAGTCTCATACGAACAGTTGCTCGAGACATTCTGGCAGATGCACGATCCGACCACACCGGATCGGCAGGGCTTCGATTTTGGCTCGCAGTATCGATCGGTGATTTTTTGCCACGACGAGAATCAGCGCGCGACAGCCGAAGCCTCGAAGAAGCGCCTGGACGCATCGGGGCAGCTAGGCGATCCCATAGTGACGGAAATCGCGCCGGCGGGGCCTTTCTATCGCGCCGAAGAATATCATCAACGATATCTCGAAAAGACCGGCCAGGAAGATCACTGCTAAGTTCTCGGCCAAGTTTTCGCGTATCGGCTGTCGGCGCGAGCATAGTGGCTTGACGTAACTTTGGGCGAGGCGTACCTGAAGGCATAAGCGTCGAGGCTTTCTCCGCACGGCGGAGCGCGCCTCGGCCATAGTCACCGCATCCGAGGTGCGGGCGTTTTCAGGAGTCCTCCGATGTGCCGGTCGAAGCGGCGGCGATTCGGAATTTCGCAAGCATCTCCGATCGCACTCGCGACGCTCCTGCTCCTCATCTCGCAAACCAATTCAGCTGAGCAACAAAGCGCCGATGCGAGTGTCCTTCAGACGCCGCAGGTGCTGAAGTTTGCGGCGCCACCTCCAATGAAGGTCGCCTCAGCGGCGCAGATCGATCCAGCTTCGCTAATTCGAATTCCGGTCACCGTGATCGATGACGCCGGGCGATGCGTGGAGTCACTGAGCGCGCGGGATTTCTCGCTTAGCATCGACGGCGAGGAGAGTCAGATAGCGTGGTTCAAACCCAATCGCGCAACCGCCGCCGCGCTTGGCGTGCTGGTCGATATCTCGCAGAGCATGGCCCCCAAGTCGTGGTCGGGAGGGTCCTTTTCGAAGCTGCCAATTGTGCAAGATGCGATCGGAACCGTCCTCGAAAAACTCGATGCGCACGACAATGTTTTCCTCGCCACCTTCGCGCGCCGCTTCCACATGCTCGATGACTTTACGACCGATCGTCGCGATCTCGAGGAGCGTCTGCCGCTGCTCCGGGTGACCGATCAGCTCGACGATTTCGACGGCAGCGGCATCTATGAGAGCGTGATGAAAGGCATCGCTGTTCTGACTCATGCGCCCAAGACCTGCGATCGGCGCGCGCTACTGGTGTTCACCGACGGCGGCGACAGCAGCAGCCACGGCGCTGACGATGTGATCGCAAAGGCCCAATTCTCGGGCGTCACGGTTTACAATGTCATTGTGCAAGGCTTCAAGATCGAAGCCGATTCGTTTTCCATCCGCAGCGGGATGGGACGCATCGCCGCCGAGACGGGAGGCCTCACCTTCGTAGTAAACATGTGGCGAGATCGCGATCGCATCGAGTCGGCGGTCGACCAAATCGCATCCGAGTTGGACAACCAGTACGTCCTCGGATTCCCGGTGCAGCCGTGGACTTCTAACGCGCTTCCGGTCGAACTGACACTCCTCCATCATCCGGGAATGCGCGTGCGGGCGCCTCATGTGGTGCGATTCCGGCCCGGCGATTTCATCCGGCAGGCATCCGCCCCGCCGCCGCAAACCCTTCCCGAATAGGAAGTTCCGGCCGACGCGCCTAGTGAGCGTTCACTGGATAGCGGAACAGCGGCATGAAATCAGTCACGCCCGGATCGAGGCCGAACTGCTTCAGCAATGCAGTCACCTGGCCGCGATGATGCGTTTGATGATTGAAGAAATGGGTGACCGCAACCCATAGCGGCACGTCCCAATCGCCCCCATCGGACATCGAATGATAGCGCATGGTGCTGGTCAGCCACTCGGCGCTGATCTTCTCCGCCCACTCTTCGATCATGGTATCGGTCGCGGTACGCTCGCGGCGCAGTGTTTCGAAATCGGAATACAACTCCTGATCGAGTGACTTGATCGCGATCGGCTTCTGCTCCGCGTCCAGCGAGAGGGTTTTGCCGGGCCCAATGAAGCGGCCGAGCTGGACGCGATCGGTGAGCAGCAGATGCGACAGCGTGCCGTGGATGGAGCCGAAGAATGCGCCGACGTCGCGCTTGCGGTCCGCATCGGAGAGTTGGGCCGCCAGATTGTAGAGATTCGTGTTCATCCAGGAGTTGTAGCGCGCGAAGGCTTGATACTGCGTCGCGAGGTCCATTATTCGTAGATCTCCGTTTCGTCCGTGGCCGCTGGAACCCAACTCTCTCGCGTCCTGCAAACGCTAGCATGATGCCCAAAGCCGGGCATTAAACGATCGACGCCTCGCCGCCGCGGACGGCAGTCGCCAGCAGCGCCATGAGCGCAGTTACCACGAGCGCGAACTCCATACTCGAGCGCGGGGTCGCAACCGCCATCGCGTGGCCCATGATCCACGGAACGAAGACTCCTCCGAGCGCGCCGCCGGCGATTACGATCGATGACATTTGCCCCACTTGCGAGGCAAACCGCGAAGCGCCTACTGCAATCATGTTGGGGAAAATCGGTCCGTAGCCCAGTCCGATCAGAAATACCATCGCCGCCCCGAGGATGTGCGACATCGGCGCCGCGATCAGACCGATGAGCGCGATCGCCGAAAGTGCCGCGGCAAGCATGGTAAATTCCCGCGGCGCAATTCGATGCGCGAGGCGTCCGCCGACGATTCGTCCGGCAATCAAGCCGAGCCAGTAAAGCGATACGCCCGACGACGCGACCGCCGAACTGAGCGATCCCGCGGTGCGCAGATACAGAAAAAGCCATGCGCCGATTCCCATCTCACCGCCGACGTAGAGAAACAGTACTCCGCCGATCACCCAAATCTGTGCACGCCCGAGCAGCGGCAGGAAGCCGCCGCCGGGCGTCGCCGGCACGCGTACCTCGATGACCGGAGTGGTTGCGAGTGCGACGGCGACCAGCGCGCAGGTAGCGCCACCGGCGCAAAACACCCACGCATAGGGAATCAGCCGCGAGAGCGCGACCCCGACGACTATCGGACCCATCATCGCGCCGATGCCGAACAACACGTGCAGGTGGTTGAGCGCCGCGGCAAGCCGATCGCGATTGAGATCGACGATGAGCGCGTTGGCCGCCACGTCGATCGAGCCGTTGGCAATTCCTATCAGCACGCCCGCGCCGAGCAGCGCGGTCAGGCCCGCCGCGGTGGCGAGTCCTAACAAGCCCGCCGCGAACGACGCCATCGCGAAGAGCAGGATTGCTTGCGCACTGAATCGATGGCTGAGCGCACCGGCGCACAGCAGCGCGATGAAGTAGCCCGCGGAGGCCGTGCTGACGACCAGCCCCGCGTCATCGATCGGAATAAACAGGGTGTGCGAAATCTGCGCCAGGAAGGGTCCGATCCATCCGGCGTGGATTCCTACCAGCAGGAGGCAAGTGTATGCGAGCCATGTGAGCCTGCGCTCATTTGTCACAGGGATTTTACGCGCTGGCGAGGATTTCGCGCACCCGGGTGAGGTCACGCTGAATCTGCTGCTTCAGCTCGTCGGCGGAGGCGAATTTTTTCTCACCGCGAATTCTCTCGATCAGTTCCAGTTTGATGCGATGGCCGTAAATGTCACGATTGAAATCGAAGATGTGCGCCTCGATTGAGCGCGCGGTCTCGTTGAAAGTAGGGCGCATCCCGATGTTGGTGATCGACGCGTAGTGGCCATCGTCGAGTACCACCCGCGCCGCATATACGCCATCGGCCGCAACGCATTCGGTTTCGCTCTCGAGGTTCGCGGTCGGAAACCCGATGGTGCGCCCGCGTTCGCGCCCGCGCACGACTGGTCCATGCAGGAAGTGGTAGCGTCCCAACAGCTTCGCCGCGGCGCGAACGTCGCCGCTCGAAATCAGCTCGCGAATCTTGGTCGAGGAAACTTCCATCCCCGCCTGCTTCACCGGACCAACGACGGTCGTATCGAAGCCGAACTCACGCCCCAGCTCGACCATCACCGAGGCGTTGCCGGCACGCTTATGGCCGAAGTTCACGCTGTGGCCGACCACTACTTCACGCACGCCGATTTTCGCAACCAGGTAGTCACGCACGAAGTCGCGAGGTTCGATCAGGCTGAACTCGCGCGTGAACTCCACGACGATCACTCCGTCGATCCCCGAAATCCGCAGCAGCTCTAGTTTGTCCTCGGGAAGTAAAATCAGTTTGGGCGCGCGCTCGGGAAAGAGCAGCTTCGAGGGAAGCGGATCGAACGTCAGCGCGAATGCGGTACCGCCCGCCGCGCGCGCGCGATCCATCGCGGCCTTCATGATCGCGCGATGCCCCAGATGCACGCCGTCGAAATTCCCGAAGGCGACGACCGGGTATGGATGGCGCGCGATCGCGTCGAGGTCGCGGATTATTTCCATTTAAATCTTCCCTCGACTCCGCTTCGCTACGCCTCGGGAGCGGCTGCGCCGCGGCGCTGCGCGCCCCTTCGGGTCTCATTCGCTGGACGTGGGGATGGCACTTGAATCTTCCCTCGACTCCGCTTCGCTATCATCTTAGGTTCGATTCGGCCCTCGGACAGCCCGAATCGGCTGCGCGGGGGGCCGCCGCGACGCTACGCGCCCCCTTCGGGCCTCTGCC
>JBGPMZ010000048.1:0-9470 GCA_041487255.1 Binataceae bacterium (SeqCode)
CTTGGGGACTTGGTGCATGATAGCTGTTCGTCAAGACTGACAATACAACTAGTCATTCACATTCTGCCTGCCGATACGCAGCGCAAACCGCGTACATTCTGTCTGGTTCCCCTTCCCTCAAGGGAAGGGGTTAGGGGTTCGGTAGGGAAGGGGTTGGGTCTGTCGGCGCTCTCGCGTCTAATCATCTAAGATGTGAGGATCAGCCAATGCGCCGCATGACCGTCATCGTTTTCGCGCGCGAGCCGATTCCCGGCCGGACCAAAACGCGGCTCATCCCGGCGATCGGGAAAGACAATGCGGCTGCGCTCGCCGATGCGTTCAACCGCGACGCGCTCGCGAAAGCGAAGCGGCTCGCGCCGGCCGAGCTGGTTATCGCCGGCAGCGCGCCCGGCGGCGCCAAACGCAGCCGCTATTTCAAAACCCTGGCGCGCGAGTTCGGCGCGTGGGTCTTCGAGCAAGGCACCGGTCACCTCGGCGCGCGGATGGCCACCGCGATGCGTCCCTTCACCAACGCCGGCGGCGCGCTCCTGATGGGGACCGACACGCCTTCGCTGCCGGTGAAGTTGCTGATCGAGAGCGCGGATCTCTTCGAAACCAACCCGCTCGTGATCGCTCCCACGCTCGACGGCGGGTATTATCTCGTCGCGCTGCGCGGCAAACTGCCCGACATTTTCAAGCCTATGAGATGGGGCGCCGCCGACGTTCTCACCAAAACGCTGGCGCGATTGCACAAGGCCGGCGAACCCTACTGCTTCGGGCCCTGGTGGTACGATGTCGATCGTCCGATCGATTTGCACTTCCTCGCCTCGCATCTCAAAAAACGATTGCGCACCTTCGGCGGCCAGGCGATGGCGCTGGGCTCGCCGCATCCTTGCCCCGCAACATCATTGGTTCTGAAACGGATCGAAAAAGAATCCCCGAAGCTGCCCCGTTGAAGCTCTCGGTCATCGTTCCGATGCTCAATGAGGCGCCCGCGATCGCGAGGACGCTGACGGCGATTCGCGCGGGCGCGCCGGAGGCCGAAATAATCGTGGTCGATGGCGGCAGCACCGATGGCAGCGTCGAGGCGGCGCGGCCTCGATGCGACGTCGTCATCGATGCGGCTCGGGGCCGCGCCCTCCAGATGAATACCGGCGCCGCGCGCGCAGCAGGTGACACGCTGGTGTTCGTCCACGCCGATACGATTGTGCCTGTGACCTTCGCGCATGATATCGAAGCCGCGCTTGCGAATGATGAAGTGATCGGCGGCCGCTTCGACCTGCGCCTCGACGACGATCATCCGCTCTGCGTGTTGATTGGCGCGCTCATCAGCCTCCGCTCGCGCATCAGCCGCACCGGCACGGGAGATCAGGCAATTTTCGTAAGGAGAAAAATCTTCGAGGCACTCGAGGGCTTTCGCGACATTCCGATATGCGAGGACCTCGATTTTGCGCGACGCCTGAAGCGCGCCGGTCGCGTCGCGTGCCTGCGCAGCAAGGTGGTCACCTCGGCGCGTCGCTGGCGCAACGGCGGCATCATGCGCACCGTGATTCGGATGTGGACGATTCGACTGCTCTATCTGGCGGGCGTCTCGCCGATGCGCCTCGCGCGCATGTACTCGGACGTCAGATGAATCACGCGAGCGCGCCTGAGCAGCTCGAACCGGCGCCGGCGGTGCAGCCGAAGCAATGCGCGCCGGTCGTGATTTTCGCGCCGCTCAATTCGCGCACGTCATCGATGTCGAAAATCGTCAGCGCGCGCCCTCGATCGTTAACCATCGGCATCGACAGCATCTGGTTGAAGTCGCAATCGTAGAGCGTGCCTTCATAGCCGACGCTCACGAGATCGCGGCACATCAGTGTCGACACCGTCGCGGGATTGAAGTGGTTAACCAGCAGCGCCATGTACTCGCGCTCGCTGCCCGAACATCGAAGCTGATCGGCGAAGCGTTTGATCGGCATATTGGTGATGGTGAGCAGGCGGTTGAACTCGATGCTGAAGCCGTCGCGCAGTTCCTCGCGATAGCGCGCCTCCAGTTCGGCCTGCGCCGGCGGAAGGAAAGCGCCGACCGGGTTGTAGACGAGATCGAGCGTGAGCGCGCTGTCGCGCATGCCGTAGCCAAGGTCATTTAGAAGATGCAGCGCCTCGACGCTCCTCGCGAAGACTCCTCCGCCACGCTGCCGATCGACATTCTCGGCCGTGTAACACGGCAGCGAGCAGACCAGGCGAACCCGATGCTCGCGATAGAAAGACGGCAGCCAATCCATCCCCGGTTGCAGGATGACGGTGAGGTTGCATCGCACGATGACGTCGCGATTCAAACCTCGCGCCGCCCTTACCAGAAACCTAAAGTGTTGGTTTAACTCGGGCGCACCGCCGGTCATATCCACCACTTCGATCGAGGAGCTGCGCGAAAGCACCTCGATGACGCGCTCGGCCACGCGCAGATCCATCTTCTCGGTCCGCGCGGGACCCGCGTCGACGTGGCAATGATGACAGGCCTGATTGCAAACCTTCCCGACGTTGACCTGCAGGATGCGAGGTTCGATACGCGTCAGCGTCGCGAGGCCGTGCCGGTGCAATTCGGCCTCGAAGCTGAAATCCTCCGCCAAATTCTCGGCCAAATTCTCGGCCAAATTTTCGGCCAAATTTTCGGCCAAATTTTCGGCAATGTTCGGCGCCGGCGTCATCGCCTCAAGCTTTCTTGAAATTGCGCGCGGCGCAAGCATGAATTACTTAGCCGCCCGCCACACCAGCGGCTTCTTGCCCTGCATCATCTCCATCATGCTGGTCAGCTCGATGCGCGAGGGGGTGACGAGAAGTAGACCGAACTCGGCCGATTGATGACCACCAGGCCAGAATTGCGCCAAATCGTAGTCGAAGACTTTTCCCTCCCAGACACGCTTCTTCTCGGCCGCATCATCGACGAAACGCGCGCGGCCGGTGACCGTCAAGTGAACGAACTCGGGTCCGGCCTGGTAGAACAGCTCGACCTTGGAATTCTTCGCTATTTGTTTGCCTTTGGCGGACGCTCGACCGGTCGCAATCCATACCCGCTCGCCCTCGAAGGCGGGATGCACGACGCGCACCTTAGGCTGGTCGCCCACCGTCGTCGCGAGGTACGCCCAGGTCGCTTTTTGGGCCGCATCGTGAAACTTCTGCAAGGTTTCCGTGTCATTCATATCGATAACCCCCGTGGTCCGGCGCGCAACCTTAGCGGAGTTAGCCCATCGGAATCCAGCGCCTGTGACTTATGCCCGAACGCGGGTTTGACAGTCATCGGAGGTATCACTAGCCTCTCAAACGTAAAGCATTATCAACTATGGAACGCACTGAACGCCGCGCCCAGGTCCTGCGTCATGCGAAGCGGATCTTCGCACGTAAGGGATATCATCGCACCAATGTCGCAGACATTATTGCGCGTGCGCGCATCGCCCGAGGCACCTTCTACCTCTATTTTCAGAACAAAAAGGATCTCTTCGAGGAGCTGCTCGAGCAAGTGGTCTCGGAACTCTCGACGCGGATTTTGCGCCTCAAGGTCGGCCCCGATGAGAACAACCCGGTCGATCAGCTGCGCGACAACCTCCGTCGCGTGGTCAGCTTCGTGCTACACGAGCGAGACCTGACCGACATCCTGCTCAACCATTCGGTCGGTTTCGATCGTGAGCTCGATGCTAAAATTCGCGAGTTCTACGATCGCATTGCGCAGATGATTCAGCGCTCACTCGACTTGGGAATCCAGATGCAACTGGTGCGCAAATGCGATACGCGCGCGGTGTCGTACTGCATCTTAGGCGGCATCAAGGAGGTCGTCGGCGTTCTTTCCCGCGCCCGTCCTCGCGACACGGAAACCCTGGTGCAGGAGATTCTGGATTTCGGGTTGCGCGGGGTGGCGCGCGCGGAACTCCTCGATGCGATCGATCGAAATTCCCAGGATGCGCGCAATTCCAAAAATGAGCACGACGCGGAGCAGCCTTTTTTTATTGCCCCCAACTAGAATGACATGTCAGTTCATCGAGCCAAATCGTCCAACCATAGCCGCTCCCACCTGCGCCGCGCGGCCTTCTACGACCTCGATGGAACGCTGGTCGATCTCAACCTCGTGCATATCACTCTGTTCGTGCTTGCCAACCTCGGCGAATGGACTAACCGCTTGAGCTACATCGCCAGTTTCGTCGCGCGGGCGCCGCGCCTCTACATCGCGGAACAACAGGATCGCCGCAAACTCAACATCCTGATGTTCGAGGCGTTCAAGGGAATCTCGCGCGATCGCCTGGTCGAGCTCGGACGTGAGTATTGCGAGCGCGTGCTCATCGATCATCTGTATCCGAAAGGCATCGAGCTGATCGAAGCGAATCGCCGCGCCGGACTGGAGCCCGTGCTCGTCACCGGCTCGCCGGATTGGGTCATCGTGCCGCTGGCTGAATACCTCAACATCGCCGACTTTTCCGCCAACCGGATGGCGATTAGCCGAGGGCGCGCTACCGGCCGTCTGCTCGAACCGATTATGGCGACGGCGGAGAAAGCGACCTGGTGCGAGCAGTACGCGACGGAACACAGCATGAAGCTCGCCGATTGCTGGGGCTATGCCGACTCGCACTATGACCTGCCATTTCTCACCGCGCTCGGACATCCGGTCGCGGTGAATCCTGACAAGCGCCTGCGAGCGACCGCGATGAGCCGGCAATGGCCCATCATTCATCTGGAAAAGAATCGTAACGGCAATATCATCGCCGACAATGTGCGGCGTCTGGTTGAGGCCTGAGGAGACTCGATGGCTCGTCCGGAAGCCAAACTCAAAGAATTAAAAACCGCCGAACTGAGGCATGAGGTCGGCGCGCGCAAGGATCTGGTCATCACGACCAATCGCCGTTCCGAGCGCCGCCTCATCGCGTATGGAGACGATTTCCTGTTCGAGAAGCTGCCGGTCGGCACCCGGGTGATTTATCCGCCGCCGCCGCTGGAGCAGCTTGCCGATCCGGATCAGGCGATTCGCTATGCCTTGCTCCATCCGGAGAATGCCGATCCCTTGTTTGCGCAGCTCAACCCCAACATGCGCGTGACGATCGCGATCGACGATATCAGTCTGCCGCTCCCGCCGATGCGCCGGCCGGACATTCGCGAGCGCCTGCTCAATCAGGTGATGCAGACGCTGGCTGACTATGGCGTCGATGATGTTCATCTCATCGTCGCGACCTCGCTGCATCGGCGCATGACCGAAGCGGAAATCCGCCGGATGGTGGGCGAGAAAGCCTTCAAGCAGTTCTGGCCGGATCGCCTCTACAACTTCGACGCCGAAAATCGTGCCGAGCTCACGATGATGGGCAAGACCGATCATGGCGAGGAGGTCTGGCTGAGCAAGCGCGCCGCCGATTCCGACCTGGTCATCTACCTCAACATCAACCTGGTGCCGATGGACGGTGGACACAAGTCGGTGGCGGTCGGCCTCTCGCCGTATGCGAGCCTGCGCCATCACCATAATCCGACTACGCTGCGCGATTCGCATTCGTACATGGACCCCAATCATTCGGCGTTGCATCGCTCAGCCGACCGGATGGGACGCGTGATCAATTCGCAGCTGAACGTGTTCACGCTCGAAACCGCCGTCAACAACAACATGTACGGCGGGATGCTCGACTTTCTGCACAAAAACGAAGACCACTTCACCGATTGGGACCGCGTGCGGCTGAAGGGATTTCAGTGGACGATGCGCAACCTGTCCGACGATCTGCGCCGCCAGATGCTGCGCAACTACGCATCGCCTTACGGCATGACCGGAATCTGGGCGGGCGAGACCGAGGCGGTGCATCGCAAGGCGCTCGCCAAGGTTTTTCAGCAATACGCGGTGCCGGTGAAGGGTCAGGCCGACATTCTAATCGTGGGCGTGCCGTTCATTTGCCCATACAACGTCAATTCGATCATGAATCCGATCCTCGTTCAGTGCACCGGCCTCGGCTACCTGTTCAACATGTATCGAGGAAAGCCGCTGGTGCGTGAGGGCGGAACGATCATCGTCAGCCATCCGCTGCGCGACGAGTTCCATCCCGAGCATCATCCGAGCTACATCGAATTTTTCCATCGATGCCTCGCGCAAACGACCGACGCCGTCGAACTCGCCGATCAGTTCGAACACGAGTTCGCGCACAACCCCACCTACATCCACATGTATCGCTACGGCAACGCGTATCACGGCGTCCATCCGTTCTACATGTGGTATTGGGGCGAACCCGCGCGGCAGCACTGCGGCCGTGTGATTGCTGCCGGATGCGAGGAGCCTGAGGTTGCCGCGCGCCTCGGATGGGAAGCGGCCGACAGCCTCGATGAGGCGATCGCGATGGCAACGTCGGAGCAAGGGCGCTCCGCCAGCATCACCTATCTGCATCTACCGCCACTGGTAATTGCCGATGTCGAATAGCAACGGAAAGCCAAACGGCAAGCCGCACGCGACTCCGCCGATGCCGCCGCTCGAACAGGTGCTGCGCAAGCGCACCATTATGCTGACCGGCGCGACCGGGTTCCTCGGCAAGGTATTCCTCTACCTCCTGCTCCGATGGCATCCGGAAATCGAGCGCGTCTATCTGCTGATTCGCGGCGACAAGAAATCGAGCCTCAACCGCTTTCGGCGCGAGGTGCTCGATTCTCCGGTTATGGCACCCTTGCGCGAGCAGCTCGGTGCGCGCTTCGACAAATTCATCGAAGAGAAAGTCATCCTCATCCCCGGCGACATTACTATTCAAGGAATCGTTGGCGATGGTGTCGATCCGATCAAACGCGGCGCGCTCGATGCGGTCGTGCATTGCGCTGGGATGGTGAATTTCGAGGCCTCGCTGGAGAAGGCGATTTCCGTCAACACGCTCGGCGTCGCCAACGTCATCGAGTACTGCAAGAAGCACGACGCCGCGATGATGCACGTCTCGACCTGCTACGCGGCGGGCGTCGCCGACGGCCATCGCTACGAGGACGACATCGCGGAGAACTGGTGCCCCATCGGCAAGCGCAACTTCAACTTGCAGCGCGAGATTCGCGAGGCGCAGGCGACCGTCGCGCGCATCGACGCGGAATCGCGAGATCAGCTTCGGCAGGCGGAGCTGTCGGCTGATCATGACCTCGAGCCGGTGAGCGAGGACGACTCACCGAATGGCGAGGTCGCTCCTGTCGCCGATGGCCGTCGCAAGCGCTGGGTCGAAGAGCGTCTCAAGGAAGTCGGCAAGGCGCGCGCTCTTAGTTGGGGATGGCCCAACACCTACAGCTACACCAAGAGCCTCGGCGAGCAGTTGGTTTTCGGAGAGCGCAACAACCTGAACGTCACGGTCGTGCGTCCCGCCGTCATCGAGAGCGCGCTCGTCGATCCATTCCCTGGATGGAATCAGGGCGTGAACACCAGCGCGCCGCTCACCTATCTCTCGGGGCGCGGTTATCGCTTCTATCCCGCGAGCGCGGAGTTGGTGCTCGACATCATCCCCGTGGACCTCGCCGCGCACGCGATGATTCCGATTCTCGCTGCGCTGCTGACCAAACGCCATCGGCCCGTCTACCAGCTCTGCACCTCCGATGTGAATCCGCTTCCGATGCGCCGTCTGGTCGAGCTGACCGGGCTGAGCAATCGCCGCGAGCATCGCAAGGGCGGCGGCGTCATGGCGAAGATTGGCCCGCACATCGAAGCGGTGGTCGTCTCGCAGAGTTCCTACGACCTCGCGAGCGATACCATGCCGCGCATCATGAAGTACGCGGCCTCGTTCGCGCGCAGCATGCTGGGCGAGGAGTCCGCGCGCGCGCGCAAATTCGAAAGCGGCGTCGACTGGATTGCGGAAGACATGGACCTCGCGCGCGACATGATCGAGGTTTATCGCCCCTACATCCAGGAGCTGAATTACACTTTCCACGGCGTCAACGTTCGGGAGCTATACGCCGCGTTGAAACCTGCCGATGCGGCGCGGCATCCGTTCCGGCCGGACCAGATCGACTGGGCCGACTATTGGATCAATGTCCATCTGCCCGGGTTGCGACGGCACATCTTTCCGCAGCTCGATTTGCACACCAAGGGGCGGCCGAATCTGCTCAAGCGCCATCGCTCGCTGGTCGCGATGCTGGAGAACTCCGCCGATCGCTATGGCTCCCGGGTCGCGCTGGTTGCGCGCCAGCCCTCGGGCCAGAAAACCAGCATGACCTATCGCGAGTTGCGCGACAGCTCGCATCGTGCGGCCCTGTTGCTCCTGAGCCGCGGCGTCAAGCCGGGCGATCGCGTGCTGCTGATCGGCGAGAACTCGCCCGATTGGGTGCTGGCGTTCTTCGCGATCGTATGCGCTGGGGCAATTGCGGTTCCGCTCGATCATCTGATTTCCGCCGATGAACTCGCGCCGATTTGCGCTATCGCGGAGCCGACCGCGGCGCTTCGTTCCAGCGCGGTCGCGCAGCGCCTTGAAGATGGAATCTCCGCGGCAGTGCCGGGAGCCATCGAGATCGATTTCTCCGAGCTCTCGCGTCCGTTCATTTTGAAGAAGGCGGTCACGCCGCCGCCTGAGCCCGACCGCAAGGATCTCGCTTCGATTGTTTTCACCTCGGGCACCACCGGCGCGCCCAAGGGCGTGATGCTCTCCCATGGGAATTTTACCGCCGAGATCCAGATGCTCGGCCGCGTGTTCGCGCTGTCCGGCGACGATCTGGTGCTTTCGCTGCTCCCGCTGCATCACACCTTCGAGTTCACGTGCGGAATGCTGCTGCCCCTGGCGAGCGGCGCTCCGATCGCGCATCCGATTGGAGTCGACGCCAAGAATCTTTCGCGCACCCTCGCCGATCTTCGTCCCACCGCGCTCATCGGCGTTCCAGCGCTGTGGGAAGCGATCCATCGCCGCATCGTCGACGAAGTGGAATCGCACGGTCCGTTCTTCGCCGCCGGATTCAATCAACTCCGCGAGCTTAATCAGCGTCTCATCGGCAATTCCGGAATCAACCTCGGCTCGATCATTTTCCGTCAGGCGCATGCCGCACTGGGCGGACGTCTTAAGCTGGCCGTGAGCGGTGGCGCCGCGCTGCCGAAGCGCGTCGCGGATTTCTTCAACGACATCGGAATGCCCTTGCTCGAAGGCTACGGACTCACCGAGGCGGGGCCGGTCGTGAGCGTTGCGCATCCGGGCGAAACCGCAATTGCCGGCGCCGTCGGAAAGCCGCTCTCCAAGCTCGAAGTGAAACTCGCCGGCGACGGCCATGTGGGCGAACTGCTGGTGCACGGCCCCAACGTGATGGACGGTTACTATCGCAATCAGGCCGCGACCGACGCGGTGCTGAAAGAAGGGTGGCTGCACACCGGCGACCTCGGACGCTTCGATAGCGACGGCCGGCTCTATATCGTCGGGAGCGCCAAGTACTTTATCGTCGATGCGGGCGGCAACAATATCTACATCGACGAGGTCGTGGAAATTTACGGCCATATTTCCGACATCAAGGAATTGGCCGTGGTCGGAATGAAGCTTGGCGGCGGTGAGCAGCCTGCC
>JBGPMZ010000049.1:0-9446 GCA_041487255.1 Binataceae bacterium (SeqCode)
ATATCCCCGCGAACTCGAACGTGCTGGTCGTCGCGAATCACTCCAGTCATGTGGACTTTGCGCTCATCAACCACGCGCTCGGCGAAATGGGCAAGGGTCTCGTCGTCCTCGCCGCGAAGGACTATTTCTTCAACACTCCAATTCGGCGCTTCGTGGTGTCGAACCTGACCACGCTGATTCCGTTCGATCGCGAGCGCGCGCAGCTCGAATCGCTCGACGACGCACTCGCGGAACTTGCGGCAGGCCGCAGCGTGCTGCTGTTCCCGGAAGGCACCCGCTCGCCCGACGGCACGATGCAGGAATTCAAGAGCGGCGCGGGATACCTGGCACTGCGCAGCGGGTGCGACGTGCTGCCGATTCACATCAGCGGCACCTACCACGTACTCGGCAAAGGCAGGCTCATTCCGAGATATCATCCGGTCGAGATGCGCATTGGACGGGTCGTCTCGAATGCGGAGCTGCGCGTGGTCGCCGAAAGCTCCGAGGGCGCCGGCGCTTATCGTAAGGCCTCCGACTTCCTACGCAAAACGGTGGAGGGTCTCTTTCCGTCGCGCCGTCGCGTCATCACGAGAACGCCCCGCAAGGTTGCATCCGCGGAAACCTCGGAGGGAGCGCCGAGTCAGAAAACCTCGCGCGCAAGCCACCACGCCAAGGGGTAGGCTTAACCTACTGAACCGTCGACGTTACACCGCGCCTCTGTTTTGCGCACTCGCGCTGGCTTTGTTCTGCCGCGTGGGCAGCGCTCGCGCGTGGGACAGTGCTACCCACCGCGCGATCACGCGACTAGCCATTGGGGCACTGCCGCCATCGCCTCTCAAGTCGACACTCGCGCGCAATGAAGCGGCGTTAGAGACCCATTCGGTCGAGCCCGACTCCATATTCAAAAAACGATACGGCAAGGCCGAGGATCGGCGGCACTATATCGACTCCGAATTGTTCGGGAGCGATCCCTGGTCGACGCTCGATCCTGATTTCGGCAAAATGCGACGGCGCTTCGGCGATCGGAGGCTCAATCGCGCGGGCACTCTGCCATGGACCATCGAGGAGTTCAGCGCGCAGCTCGAAAGCGCCTGGCACCGTGGTGACTGCGACGGGGTGCTGCGTCTTTCAGGCTACCTCGCGCACTACATCGGCGATGCCAGCCAACCGCTCCATTCGACGATCCACTTTGACGGCGATGCGCGCGATCGCGGAATCCACGCGCGCATCGAGCTCGCGGTCGATCATTCGCTTCGCGAACTGGAACCTTTGGCCGCGATCGAGGTTCACGTCGAACAAATCAACGACGTATGGGCACCCGTCGTCGCCGAGATCCGCGATGCGAATGGCCTCGTCGGACAAGTCATTCGTGACGATCGGGCGACGCGCGATGCGGGTAACTATGGCGGCCGCAACTATCAGCGCACCGTGATGCACGAGGACGCCGCGATGTTCGCACGGCAAATTGCGCGGGCGGCATCGGTGCTAGCCTCGACGTGGCTTTACGAATGGCATCGCGCAGGCTCTCCCACGACCTGCGCAGGCCAATAGCAAGCGGTTCAGAAACATCCGCTTTCATGGTTAGATGACGACAGTGGATTGGTGGCAGAACCGTTCGCAGAATGAGGCCCGCGCGCATCGCGCGAGCCGCCCTTCGGTTGCCGAAATCACGCGCCACTTGCTGATCGGCGAATATCCGCGGCCTGATGATATCGGATGGCTCCGGGAGTCCTACCATGTCACCGCGGTTCACAATCTTCAGGACGATGACGACCTGAAGCTGCACGGCCTCGACCTCGCGGCGGTGCGTGCCGAGTGCGACGCCAACGAGATCCGCTTCCTCCGCACACCGATTCAGGACGGCAGCGCCGATGCGATGGCCGAGCGGCTGGGCGTCGCGCTCGACGATCTCCATTCGCTGATTGCCGAGGGCCAACGCGTCTATCTCCACTGCAACGCGGGGCTCAATCGCGCGCCGACCTTGGCGATCGGCTATCTGCGCGCGCATGGAAAGATGTCGCTCGACGAGGCCGTCGCGCACGTCAAGCAGCATCGCGCATGCGGTCCCTTCATGACGATTCTCGAAGACTACTTCGGCCCGCGGCACATCAAACCGAAATGAAAGCACCCGCAGCGCAAGCAACGGCGATGGCCGAGACCGAGGGCCGCGACCGGTTCCTGCTGGCGTGCGCATGGGGCGTACATCTGTACACGGCGTTGGGCGCGGTTTTCGGCGTGCTCGCGATTCACTACGCCGGCGTGGGCGACTATCGCGCCTCGTTCATCGCGATGGCGATAACCATCGCGATCGACTCCAGTGACGGCACGCTCGCGCGCTTCTTCAACGTCAAGAAACGCGTGCCCGGCTTCGACGGCGCGCTACTCGACAATATCGTCGATTATCTGACCTACGTCGTCGCGCCGGTGTACCTGGTGATTCGCGCCGGGTTGGTCGCGGGCACGGTTGGCCTCGCGGTCGCCGGCTTGGTGCTGATCGCGAGCGCCTATCAATTCTGCCAGGCCAACGCCAAGACGCCGGACAATTTCTTTCTCGGCTTTCCATCTTACTGGAACCTGGTGGTCTTCTATCTGTACTGCCTGCACTGGGGAACGCTCGCTAACGAGTCGGTCCTGACCTTGTTTGGAGTGATGGTGTTCATTCCGATCAAGTACATCTATCCGAGCCGCACCAAGCCGTTGCGGCCGCTCACCCTGTCGCTTGCCGTGATTTGGGGCGTCATCACGATCGCGATGCTTCCGTCGCTCCCTTCGATCAACCCGGTGCTACTCTATCTGTCGCTCGCGTACATCGCGTACTATCTCATCGCATCATTCGCGCTTCACGCACGCGCCCTGATGACGCCTCAGGCCTCATGAGCGAGATTGAAACATTCCCCGGAGCGACAACTGCGCCATGGCTGGAAATCCTCGAGGGTGATGCTCCGATTCTCCTGATTGCTCCGCACGGTGGCCGCGCGGGCCCGGCCACGCGCTCGCTGCTCAATCCCAAGGTAAACGATCTCCACACCGCGGCTATCACGCGGGAATTGTCGGCGCTTCTCGGCGCGCCGGCGCTGATAAACGCGGAGATGGATCGCAATCATCTCGATCTCAATCGGCTCTCGCAGGTGAGTGCGAAAGCGCCATGGTTTTTGGAAGCGATCCTGCAGCGGTTGGCCGATGTTGTCTCGCGCCATCGCCACGCGACAATCCTGGTGGTACACGGATGGAATGTCATCCAGGCACGCGTCGATCTAGGTCTGTGGCTGCGCCGTCATGGCGATCAGCTCCGCCCACCTGGTGCGGCGCGGGTCTCGGCCTCGGATGCGTTCATCCACGGACCGCTCGGCGAACTGGGCGCGCGGCTGGGTGCGCACGGAATCCTCGCCAGCTTCGGTCTGCGATATCCTGGTGGCGGCGCGCAGAACTTACTGCAAGCGTTTACCGACCGTCATCTGGAAAGCCCGGCTGCAGCGCTGCGTGAACTTTCCGCGATGGCGACGCGAGATCAGATCGACGCAGTGCAGTTGGAACTCTCGGTAGCCGTCAGAATGCCCGGTGAACTTCGGCGCCGATGCATCGCGACCATCGGCGAGGTCTTCGGTGATGCCCCCAAGCGAGGCACGAGGAACGATCGCGATGGCAAGCTGGTGGTGATGCGAACGCCAGCGCCGAAAGCACCGATGGCGGTAAAGCCTCCGGCATCACCTGGGATGCCAACGCGCGTCGGGATCGAGCTATTCGATCCAACCGCGAAAATCGGCGCGATGGCGAGTTTCGACCTTGGTGCGGGCGGGGTGGGCGCGCGAATCATGATGCTGCTCAGCGGTGGGCGTGTGGCGCTATTCACCGGCGAAGGCAAACCGTTGCGCGACGGCAAGCGGCTTAGCCTCGGGCCGCTCGCACTCGAATCGCGAAACGGCGAAATGCTCCTGAGCTTTCGCGGCCACGCCGTGATCGTGCCTGACGCGACGCACTATCTCAGCATTGAACGCGCGCTAGCTTCCGGATGGCTCGACGAAGCGATGGAGGTCGCGATCCGTCTGCGGCCAAGCTCCGGCAACCCCGGTTTCGACCTGGAGCAACTTTTCGAGGCGCGCGACGACGCTCCGCGAGACAGCTCGGAGGCAACGTTCGGTGACCTCAGTGGATCAGTACGCATCGATGGCGCCGCATCGAAGATCGCCGGCGTAGGACGCTGTGGGCTTTCGTTCACCGGGCTTGGACCGCAGCGGTTCAACTCACGCAGAATGATCTGGGCCTGCTTCGACCAAGCCACCGCGCCGATTGCAATCGAGATGCGAGCGGTCTCCGGCGACGGCGAGGAGCATCAAACCGGCCGCATCCTGCGCCATGACGGATGGACGGCATGCGCGATCGAGCAGCTCGAGGTCGAGGCTCCCTCGGTGACCGCGCCACCCACTCGATTGTTGGCGAAACTTGCCGGCGCTGATGCGCAATCTCAGGTGCTCACCGGCAGCGTTGAGAATTTCATTCCGCTCTCGCGACCCGGTCCCGACGGCACCCGAATCTTCACGGCACTCGGGTTCGCGCGCTTCAAACTGGACGACGCGGAAGGCGCCGGGATGTTCGAGTACTCACGCCGCGCGGAGGCGTTGCCCGAGACGGCCGGCGAAGACGACGCGGAAGACTGATCGGGCAAGTGGCGTGCGAGGTTAGACCGGGCGCACGGCCGCAATCGGCACTTCGGCTGTGGTTGCCGTCGCTTTGCGAACCCTGGCCATCAGAAGGGAGTCGATCTGGCGCGCCATCTCGGTGAGTTGCTTTGCGATCGGCGTCTCGGAGGATTCGACCACGAAGATCCTGCCCCGATCGGCCGACTCCGCGAAGCGGGGATCAAATGGCAGCCGCGCGACAATGGGAATATTGGCTTCTCGCGCGACACGAGCGGCTTCGCCTTGCGGAAATAGCGGGCGCACCGAGCGGCAATTGTCGCATCCGAAGACCACCATGTTCTCGATCGCGCCGACTATCGGAGCCGCGATATCCTTGTTCATGTCCAGCGCGTGGCGAATCGCGGCGGCAGCGCTTCCCGAAGTATGCGTAACCAGCATCACACCGGTCGGCGTGAAGATCTTCATCATGCGATATAGATCTTCAATGCCGGGCGCGAGATCGATTATCAGAAGATCGAGCGGTCCGAAACGAGTCTGACCAAGCATGCGGCGCAGCGCGCCGGAGTGATTGAGCTGGACGGGCGCAACCGCGACCGGCGCGGGGGACGGCTCCTCATCGAGAAAACTCATCGCGGGACGCAAAGTTTCAGTCAGCAACTCCGCCGAAATGACGCGGATTCCGAGCGGCGCGGCGGCGGGCTCGATTCCCTCGCTCGACATATAGCGCAACGGCGCCTTGGTCCCGAGCATCTGGAGGATACTGGGCGCGTTCAAATCCGCGTCCATGATGCCGACCTTCCTGCCGGCCTGCGCCAGCGCTCCCGCGAGATTTACCGCCAGCAGGCTTTTGCCGGTACCGCCCTTCGCGCTAGCGAAAACGAGCGTCGCCTTGACTGACGAGAGATTTCGCGCGATGGGCTCCGAATTATGGAGTTCGCCCGTACCGTTGCCGGCCGGATCGTTGGATTCGGTAAAAACCCTCATCAAATAGTCACACTGCTTTTCGAAACGAGCGCCCCATGCAAACAGAAGTGCCGGACTACGCTCCGGCACCCAGCTAGGATGCCGTGTTTGGGCCTTACGGTAAAGCTTGCCGGCGCCTCACATATTCTCTTCGTCGCCGTCGGTCGAGCCTACCTTGCGATAGCCGCGGTCTTCGCTGTCGTAGTTGCGCTGGGATTTCGCCTCGCGCTCGCGATCCTGCTGACAGTCGCGGCAAACGCGGGTGAACGGAAGCGCATCAAGACGCTCCTCGCCGATTTCCAACCCGCATGACTCGCAAACGCCGTAGCTGCTGTCAGCGAGCCGCGCGAGCGCGTCGTCGATCTCCTTGATCTTCGCGCGCTCGCGATCCGACAGAATGAAATTGATCTCGCGATCGCGCTCCTCGGACGCGAGATCATAGGCGTCCATGCCCTCGTCCTTGTTGCTCTCGCGCTGCGCCTTCTGCTCGGTGTCCATTTCCTCGAGCAGCTTCGACCTGGTTTCGAGCAGGTGCTCGCGAACCCGGTTGAGAAACTTGCTTCGGCTCGACGCATCCGCTTTCTTAGGCATGGCTGGCCACTTTCTCCTCGGTATCCGCGGCGATCATTGGTCCGCTCAGATCGTAGGTCAACGCTTTGTCGATGCGGACGCGCACGAACTCACCCGGCGCGGCGTCGCCTTTAACAAACACCGAGCCGTCGATCTCAGGCGCCTGCGACTGGCTTCGCCCGCGCATTCGCGTGACGCGCCCAGGGATGGCGCCTTCGATCAAAACCTCGATTTCACGGCCGATCAGGTTGTGGTTCTTCTTAAGTGAAATCTGCCCCTGTAGTTCCATCAGGCGCGCCCGCCGCGAACGCTTGACGCGCTCAGGTAGCTGATCCGGCAAATGGTATGCCGCGGTATTCTCCTCCAAAGAGTAGGTAAACACGCCTACGCGTGCAAATTCCTCCTCCCTGACAAAATCCTCCAGACGCTCGAATGCCGCCTCGGTCTCGCCCGGGAAACCAACGATGAAGGAACTTCGGAGCGCGATGCCGGGAACGCGCTTGCGGATGCGATCGAGAATCTTGCGCAACGCCGCGCCCGAGCGCTCCCGCCGCATCGCTCGCAGAATATCGTCGTCAGCGTGTTGCAGCGGCATGTCGATGTACTTGGTGACCTTGGGCAACGCTGCGATGGCATCGAGCAATTCGTCGGTCACGAAGTTGGGATAGCAGTACAGGAGGCGGATCCAATGGATGCCGTCAACATCGTTCAAGGCGTAAAGAAGTTGCGCCAGCGACGAAGGTGCATCGAGGTCGCGGCCATAGGCGGTGAGGTCCTGCGCGATGAGATTGAGTTCGCGTACACCACCATCGGCGAGCATCCGCGCCTCGGCGACCAGATCGGACATCGTGCGGCTCTCGTGGCGACCGCGAATCTTCGGAATGATGCAGAAGGCGCACTTGTGGTTGCAGCCCTCGGAAATCTTCAAGTAAGAGGTGAAATAATCGCCAGTCTTGATGCGGGGCGCCGAATGCGAGGGCAGCAGATGCGCCGCGCCGGCATAAGGAATCGGGCGGGCTTCGGGAGCCTCGGTGCGTCGGAGCAGCTCCGGCAGTTCCAGAAAATTTCCGGTTCCGACAAAAACATCAACTTCGGGAATCTGTTCCCGAAGTTCGGCGCCATAGCGCTGAGACATACAGCCCGCGACGACGAGGCGCTTGCCAGCCCCGATGCGCTTCACCGCGACGGCTTCCATGATGGCGTCGAGCGATTCTTTCTTCGCGCTCTCGATGAAGGCGCAGGTGTTCACCACGAGGACCTGCGCCTCATCGGGATCGAGCGTCACCTCGAAGCCCGCGTTGACCAGCGCGCCGAGCATCAGCTCGCTGTCGGCGAGATTCTTGGGACAACCCAAACTCAAAAAGTGAACTTTTTCCATCTAGCCGGAATCTCTGGGGCTAATACGTGTACTCGCGGCCCCGACGCGAGGCAATTGGGCTACGGCCGATGATACCGGCTCAATGAGAATTAGGCTGCTGCGGAGCCTTTACGATATCAGCACCGGCGGGAGGGACGAAAGCGAACAGTTTGTCGTCGAGCGGCGCTCCATTATTGATGTCCGAGAAGGTCAGCTCGGTGATATCACCGAGCGCATCGGTCAGGCGCAACGCTCGCAAATCGAGCGTCGAAGGATCGAGGCCCATCGCGATCGTATCGCCGCCGTTTTTCGGCTTCAGCGCCACATGCTTGAGGCCGTCGGCAGGCGGCGTCGAAGGAACCGAGGCGTCGAAGTCGCGTTGGACATTTCCGATTCCGAGGAGAAACGACGCCGCGCTGGAGGATCTGAACGCTTGTTCCAATGGCGTCTCAATCACCTGGTTGAGGTCCGGCTGATAACTGTACAGCTGCTTGCCATCGCTGACGATGACTTCCTGGTCCGGCCCGCCGAACTCCCATCGCATCCGGCCCGGCTTGCGATAGTAAACCGTCCCTTCGCGCTCCCGCTTCGTCCCGCCAGCCGGAGTTATCTGCTCCTTGAACTTCGCCGAGAACGAACTGGTCTGCCGATAATGCTTCTGCAGACGGTTGAGGAGGTCGATGAGCTGCGGCGACGGATGTGGGGAATCCTTGCTCTCGGCATGGAGCGGCGACGCTATAGCAATCCCAACTACCAGCGAGATGAGAAAAGCAGCGACTCGATGGATGCTCATTTGATCTTGCGCAGGCGCACCTCGCGCGGCCGCGCGCCGTCCGGCGGATTCACGATGCCCTCGCGCTCCATCTGCTCAACCATGCGCGCCGCGCGGTTGTAACCGATTCGGAGCCGCCGCTGGATCATCGAGATCGACGCCTGCCCGGTCTCCATCACTATATTGACCGCCTCGTCGTAGTTCTCGTCCCGTTCGTAGTCCTCGCCCATTTCTTCGGTCGGCGGCTTGGTGTCGAGGATTTCCATGCGATAGTCGGGAGCACCTTGCGCGCGAAGAAAATCCGCCAGCTTGCGCGTTTCGATTTCCGACACAAAGGGACCATGCAACCGGATCAGCTTCGCGCTGCCGGGCGGCATGAACAGCATGTCTCCGGCGCCGAGCAGACGTTCCGCACCAATCGAATCGAGAATCGTGCGCGAGTCGACCCGCGAAGTCACTTGTAGCGAGATGCGCGCGGGCAGGTTCGCCTTAATCAATCCGGTAATGACATCGACGGACGGGCGCTGCGTCGCGAGGATCAGATGAATTCCCGCCGCCCGCGCTTTCTGCGCGAGCCGAGTGATGTCGCGCTCGACGGTTTTGCCTTCGCTCAGTAGCAGATCGGCCAGCTCGTCAATGATGATCACGATCTTCGGTAGCTTGCGATGCTCGATCTTCCGGGGCGCATCCGCCCCGGCGATCGGTGGCTCAACGCCGTCGCTGATCTGATGCGCAGGCTTCAGTTCCACCAACGGAGAGCCGGAGCCAAGCGCGCGATTGTAGCCGTCGATATTGCGCACCCCGAGTTCGCGCATCATCGCGTAGCGCGTCTCCATCTCCTGGGTAGCCCACAGCAGCGCCGAGGCGGCTTTATCCGGATCGACCACGACCGGCACCAACAGATGCGGAATGTTCTCGTAGGTCGAGAGCTCCAGCATCTTTGGATCGATCATGATGAAGCGCACATCGTCGGCGGTTGCGTTGAACAGCACCGAGGCGATCATGGTGTGCAGCGAAACCGACTTGCCGGTACCGGTCGCGCCCGCGATTAGCAGATGCGGCATTTTGGCGAGATCGGCCGCCATCGGGCGGCCCGCGATATCCTTGCCGAGCGCAATCGAGAGCTGGCTCTGCGCGCCGGCGAATTCATCGGACTCAAGAATCTCAC